>MGRY01000161.1 GCA_001799045.1 Deltaproteobacteria bacterium RIFCSPLOWO2_02_56_12
GAGGTGACCGATGCAGTCCGCAAAAACGTCACGATCAACTGGACGCTCCGGGAGAACGTGCGCGCTCAGCTCCGCGTGATCATCAAGCGAATCCTTCGCAAATACGGCTACCCGCCGGACAAGCAAGAGAAGGCGACGCAAACTGTTTTAGAACAAGTCGAGTTGCTGGGCTGGGAAGTGGCGGCGTAGGTAAATTCAAAGAGAAGCAGGTCAGGGGTTCCTTTTTTGCTCTTTATCATCTCAGAACTGGTCCGGACGGCTCTACCTTTTGAGCAGCGGTTCTCAACCCTCATCCCTCAAAAATTCGACTGCCCGCAGCCATCAGCCTTTGCATGCTCCGTTCTAGCGCAACACCTGCCGGGCTTGGTCTAATTGTACGAGAGAACCTTGCCTGCACAGATCCTCGATCTCCTATGACAAGCGCATATTTGCAATTCCTTAGAAATTAAGATAAGGAATTCCGGGGGAATTCCGGGGACAGTATACCGCAATTGACAAGTAGCATGAGACAGGTGCAGAATCTGCCGCCATGGCAAGGATCGCCCGAGTGGTCGTTCCAGATTTCCCGCATCACGTTGTGCAACGTAGGGGAGAAAAAGGGGTCACCCATTAGAAGGCTGCTGTCAAGAGCCTCAGCGCCCTTGACAAGAAGATCGAATTGTTTCAGGCTGTGTTTGCAAAGTCGGAACGCATTTAGGAGGCCACCGCATGGCGTCTATCTTCCCTCAAAGCATTCCACGGGGTAGGATCATCCTGACGTATGACGACTATCGTCTCTTGCCTGACGACCGGAACCGTTATGAGATCCTTGACGGGGAGCTTTCCGTGACGCCGGCGCCCAGCATAAAACATCAGAGGATTTCTGGCCGCCTTTATCTCATCCTTGCTAATCACATTTTTGCCAACCATCTCGGCGACATCTATACAGCGCCTACCGATCTGATTCTCGCTCCCACGATCGTTGCCCAACCCGACCTCATTTTCATTGGCAACGATCGCCGCCACATTGTAACAGAAAGGGCCATCGAAGGGTCGCCAACTCTCCTCATCGAGATTCTTTCACCCTCTACCAACCGCACGGACCGCCTCACCAAGGCGCAGCTTTATGCCAAGCATCAGGTGCCTCACTACTGGCTCGTAGATTCTGACCAGCAGACTCTCGAAGCCTATGACTTAGTCAGAGACCACTATGATTTGGTCGTCAGTGCCAAAGATGCTGAGGTATTTACCCCTTCCCTTTTCCCTGATCTCTCCATTCGGCTCGCCGATCTTTGGCAGTAAGTAAGGTCCCTGGACAAATGTCAAAGGGGTCTTTTGTTGACAATTGGATTCCTTCCTTGACCCCTAGACTTACTTGCGCTGCCTGATTATCTCTTCGACCGGGCTCTCTTTACTTCTCAGCGGTGGTTGGATTACCGCCGACCCATATTTGCAATTCCTTATAAATTAAGATAGGTTATATACTTTGGCGCGAGTTTTGGTTATGCAAAAGATGGTGCGCCCATGTGAGGTTTTCATTGAGCCGTAAAGAGCCGGTCGATGCGCTCAGAAAAAAGATCGATCAAGTTGATGAAAAAATCCTAGAGCTTCTGAACGAAAGGGCCTCTCTTGCCCAAAAGATCGGGCATGAGAAGAGTCTGGGGAAAGAAGAAGTTTACGTTCCCAGCCGTGAAAAGGAGATCTTCCGAAGGCTTTCCGAACTGAATCGGGGGCCGCTTCCAAGACAGGCTATCCACTCCATCTACCGCGAGATACTTTCTGCCTCTCGCTCCCTGGAAGCTTCCGTTAGGATCGCTTATTTCGGTCCCGAGGCGACCTTCACGCACATGGCGGCGCGTGAGAAATTCGGCTCGTCGGCATCTTTTATTCCGCTCGCTAGCATACCGGATGTCTTCCAGGAGGTCAGCCAGGGGCGGGCGGGCTATGGGGTTGTGCCGATTGAAAATTCTACCGAAGGAGTAGTGACGCATACCCTGGATATGCTGGTTGAGGCCGATGTCAGGATTTGTGCCGAGGCCTCTTTAGAGATTCATCTTTACCTGTTATCGCGCTCCGGCCGTGCGGCGGATATCCAGCGTATCGTCTCGCACCCTCAGGCCCTGGCGCAGTGTCGGCGATGGCTGGCGAATCATTTTCCGAACCTTCGGGTGGATGAGGCGGCCAGCACGGCCCAGGCGGCCCAGTTGGCGGCGACAGATCCAAACCTGGCGGCCGTCGCTAGTAGTTTGGCGAAAGAGCTATACGGATTGCAGGTCGTGGAGGCAAATATCGAAGACCATTCCAATAATATCACTCGTTTTCTTGTCATCGGCGATCAGCAGCCGCGACCGAGCGGAGATGACAAGACCTCGATCGTTTTCTCGGTCAAGGACGAGGTTGGGATTCTGCACCGCATGTTGGAACCCTTTGCCAAGAACCGAATCAACTTGAGCAAGATCGAGTCGCGCCCTCTGAAGCATAAGCCTTGGGAGTACCTCTTTTTTCTGGACCTGGAAGGGCATATAGAGGAGCCGAGAATTCAGAGGGCAATAAAGAAGCTTGAGAAGATCTGTCTGTTTATCAAAGTCCTAGGTTCCTATCCTTGTGGTGTATGAATATTGTTGATCAAGTTCCGGATTATATCCGCTCTCTGATTCCTTATGCTCCCGGGAAACCGATAGAGGAGGTAGAACGGGAATATGGGATCGAGGGCTCGGTGAAACTCGCATCCAATGAGAATCCGCTCGGGCCGTCCCCCCGCGCGGTGAAGGCATTGCAAGAGAAGCTCCATCAACTCCATCTCTATCCGGACGGCGATTGCTTTTACCTCAAGCAAGGGCTGGCAGCAAAACTGGGGGTATCGCAGGAGCAGTTGATTTTCGGCAATGGCTCCAACGAGCTCATCGAGCTGGCAGTGCGAACCTTCATGCGCCCCGGCGATGAGGCGGTGATGGCTGGCCAGGCGTTTGTTATTTACCGCCTCGTTGTGCAAGCCGCCGGCGGTTCTTGTAACGTGGTCCCGCTCAAGAATTTCACCCACGATCTGGAGGCCATGGCCCGGGCGATCACGGGTAGAACCCGAATAGTTTTTTTGGCCAATCCCAATAATCCTACGGGGACGATCTATCGCAGGAAGGAATGGGAGGGCTTTCTCGAACGAATTACACCGGAGCTCCTGCTGATCGTAGATGAGGCCTATTTCGAGTATGTTACGGATCCCGATTATCCGAATTCGCTTTCTTATCACGGCGAGTCCGGGGCGCTCTTAACGCTGCGTACGTTTTCCAAACTCTATGGTCTGGCCGGGCTCAGGATCGGCTATGGGGTTGGCCCCAAGAAGGTGGTCGACCTAATGCATCGGGTGCGCCAACCCTTTAACGTCAATGCCGCGGCCCAATGGGCGGCGTTGGCGGCGCTGGAGGATCATGAGCACGTGATGCGGAGCCTTAAGGTAAACCGGGAGGGAATGGGTTATCTGAACGAGGAGATTGCCAAGCTGGGGCTGGAGCGCATCCCCAGCCAGGGAAATTTCATCCTTATTCGCGTGGGCGACGGCCAGACAGTTTTCAACCGGCTCCTCAAGCGGGGGGTTATTGTGCGGCCAATGGGGGCCTACAATTTTCCCGAATATATTCGGGTAACCGTTGGAACCGCAAAAGAGAACAGTAGATTTATTAATGAGTTAAATAATATAATTAAAGATTAATGAGAGATTAATGGGGGTCTAATGATAGTCGTCTTAAAACCGGGCTTGACTCAAGAAGAAATTCACAAGGTTGTCGAGAGGATCGAGAGTTTTGGCCTCAGGGCCCATCTTTCTGAAGGGAAGGAGAGAACGATTATCGGGGCCATCGGAGACGAGCGGCTCCTTGCCGATCAAACGCTCGAGTCGTTTCCCGGCGTCGAGAAAGTGCTGCCGATTCTAAAGCCTTACAAGCTCGTGAGTCGAGAGTTCCAAAGGGCCAATACTATAATCGAAGTCAACGGACATAAAATAGGGGGAAAGAAAATCCACGTCATGGCGGGCCCCTGTTCTGTAGAGTCGAAAAATCAAGTTCTCGAGTCAGCGGTTCCGGTGAAAGAAGCGGGCGCGACGTTTCTCCGCGGCGGGGCCTTTAAGCCCAGGACCTCCCCATACTCCTTTCAGGGGCTTGGGGAAGAGGGCCTGAGCTATCTGGCTCATGCCCGGGAGGTGACCGGTCTGCCAATCATTACAGAGGTCCTCGATCCGCGCGATCTGGATGTGGTTTACCGCTATACCGATATCCTGCAGATCGGCGCGAGAAACATGCAGAACTTCAAGCTGCTGACCGAGGTGGGGAAGCTCAATAAACCGGTCATGCTCAAGCGCGGCATGAGCGCGACGATCCAGGAGTTTCTCCTGTCGGCCGAGTACATCGCATCCGAGGGGAATCGGAAGATAATCCTCTGCGAGCGGGGAATCCGAACCTATGAGACGGAAACCAGAAATACTCTGGACCTGAGCGCCGTTCCCATTTTGAAACAGCTTTCTCACCTTCCGGTCTTCGTCGATCCGAGCCATGGAACGGGCAGGTGGGATCTGGTGCCTCCCATGGCTTTGGCAGGGATTGCCGCCGGCGCCGACGGGCTTCTGATCGAAGTCCATTCCCATCCAGAATTGGCTTTGAGCGACGGCCCGCAATCGTTGAAACCGGACAAGTTTGCCGCCCTTATGAAAGATCTTAAGAAAGTGGCGGAAGCCCTCGGCAGGGAGATCTAGTGGCCTTCATGTTTCGCAAGATGGTAGTTGCCGGGGTGGGATTGATCGGGGGCTCATTGGCATTGGCGGCCCGGAAACAGGGTTTGGTCAAAGAGGTTGTCGGCTATGGACGGGGAGAGGAGAATCTCCGGCTGGCTCGAAGAAGAGGCATCATAGACCGCTACTTCTCAAGCCCTGGCGAGATCCCGAAGGGAGTTGACCTGGTGATTTTGGGTACGCCTGTTCAAGCCACGGTATCTCTGGCCGCCTCGTTTCTGCCCGGACTTGAGCCGGGCTGTTTGATCAGCGATGTGGGGAGCGTCAAGGCAGGGATCGTGCGCGATATGGAAAAGCTACTCCCGTCTCAGATGTCATTTGTCGGCGCCCATCCCATAGCCGGAAGCGAGCAGTGGGGCGCCCAGGCGGCAATCGCCGCTCTTTTCTCCGGCCATCGCTGTATCCTTACCCCCACTCGAAACACTGATCAGGATGCGCTTAAAAAAATGACCGTTTTCTGGCGGCGTATAGGCGCGAGGGTGGAGATCATGGATCCTCATCTCCACGATAAGATCCTGGGAGTGGTGAGCCATCTCCCCCATGTCCTGGTTTATGCCCTGGTCAATACCTTAAGCCGGACCAGGGTGGACTCGGTAGACTTGAAGCAATACTGTGGCGGGGGCTTTAAGGATTTCACTAGGATTGCCTCCAGCCGCGCGGAAATCTGGCGCGACATCTGCCTGGTCAATCGCCGGGCGATTGGGAAGAGTTTGGGTGATTACATCAAGAATTTGGAGCGCTTGAAGAAGTTGATGCGCGACGGGAAGGGAAGCCTGCTGGAGCGAGAATTTGCCCGGGCCAATGAAGTGCGGAGGCAGATAGCTTAAGTCAAGGCACAATGCAAAGCGCAAAATGAAGAAGATTAAAGAGGTAAAGCGGCCTCTACGAGGGGAGTTGGCCGTTCCTGGAGATAAATCTATCGGCCATAGAGCGGTTATTTTCACCAGCATTGCCTATGGTAGGAGCCGCATATGGAACCTCTCCGGAGGGGAGGATAATCTTCGCACCGTGCAGGCCTTCAAAGATCTCGGCGTAAAAATGTCGCAGGAAGGGGAGGCGTTGTGTGTGGAGGGGAAGGGTTGGGATGGGCTTTGCCCGCCGGGTAAGGTCATTGATTGCGGCAATTCGGGAACAACCATGCGCCTCCTTTCCGGAGTCTTGGCCGGTCGCCCCTTTGTGACTACTTTGGATGGGGACGCTTCGCTGCGCCAGAGGCCGATGCAGAGGGTGATCGATCCCCTCGCGCGCATGGGCGCTCAGGTTCTTAGCCGAAATGGGAAAGGCCTCGCTCCTCTGGAAATCCGGGGAGGGAATCTTCGGGGGATTCATTATATCTTGCCGATCGCCAGCGCCCAGGTAAAATCGGCGATTGTTTTGGCCGGACTTCAGGCTGAAGGGGTAACGGTGGTGGAAGAACCGCAAAAGTCGCGGGACCATACGGAGATCATGGCCCAGGCCTTTGGGGTAAAGTTGAAGGTCGAGGGCGAGCGATCTGTTGTTGTGGAGGGCGGCCAGCGCCTTTCCGCCAGAGACGTACGGGTCCCCGGAGATCTCTCCTCGGCCGCCTTCTTTCTGGTAGCGGCTGCGGCGATCCTTGGTTCTGATCTCGTAATCCGCGGGGTCGGGTGCAACCCAACACGGAGCGGCGTCATCGATGTCCTCAGGCGCATGGGGGCGGGCATAGAGATGACGCGTCAGCGCGAGGAGGCCGGCGAGCCGGTGGCGGATCTGCGGATTATTGGAAAGAAACTGAGAGGCGTTGAGATCGGTCCGGAGATGGTTGCCCGAACCATTGATGAATATCCGGTTTTGTCTGTCGCTGCGGCTCTAGCCGAGGGGGTAACGACCATCTGTGGGGCTAAGGAACTGAGGTTCAAGGAATCGGACCGGATCGCTGCGATGACAAGAGAGCTACGAAGCCTCGGGGTGCAGGCGGAGGAGCGGGAGGATGGGATGAAAATCGAAGGGAGAAGCCGGCTTCAAGGGGCTCAACTCAGCAGCTATGGGGATCACAGAGTGGCTATGGCGCTGGCCGTAGCGGGCCTATCCTCCGAAGGGGGGGTCGAAATCGACGACAGCGCGTGCGTCGATATCTCCTTCCCCGGTTTTTTCGATCTGTTGGAAGGAGTCTCAGCGTCGTAGTGTTCGCCAAGCAAGTAAGGAAGCTGATCGTTGCGATTGATGGTCCGGCCGGGGCGGGTAAGAGTACGGTGGCCAAACGTCTGGCAAAAGAGTTAGGATATACTTATATGGATACCGGAGCCATGTACCGCGCCTTTGCATGGAGGGTGATGGAGCAAGGGATGGATCTCAGCGACGAAAGAGAGCTGCGGAGAGTTCTCCAGCAGACCAACATCGAACTCGTGGAGCACTTTGGGCGCCCCGGCGTTCTCCTCAACGGTGTTGATGTTACCGACCGAATCCGCACCCCTGAGCTCAGCCAGTTGGCTTCGAGGGTCTCTACCAGTAAAATAGTCAGGGAGAGGATGGTCGAATTGCAGAGGGCTATAGGTTCCCAGGGTGGGGTGGTGGCAGAGGGGAGAGACATCGGCACCGTTGTTTTTCCCGATGCGGAGGTCAAGATCTACCTGGACGCCTCCTCGCAGGAGCGCGCGCGGCGTCGGTTCGAGGAGTTCAGAGGCCAAGCAGGCCAGGGTACCATGGAGGAAACCGTTAGCGAGATGGAGGAAAGGGATCGGCGCGACAAGGAACGAGACATAGCCCCCCTGCGGAAGGCCGAGGATGCCTTGGTGATTGATTCTACGGATTCGGCCGTCGATGGAGTTGTGGAGCGAATTATGCAAGAAATCAAAAAGAAAATGTTGGCAAATCAATGAGAAGGGAAAAAATATTTCATGGCCCAAAAAGAAGAAGGTAAAAAACCCGAAGTCACCAGCGGGGGTGACGATTTTCAGACCATGTTTGAGGAGAGCATGCGCTCCGTCAAACCCGGCGGGGTAGTCAAAGGAAAGGTTGTTGGCATTACTGCTGCTCATGTGATGATCGATGTGGGATACAAGTCGGAGGGGCAGATCCCCCTGCAGGAATTTTTAGACCGCGATGGGAAAGTCCAGGTCCAGGTGGGAGATGAAGTGGATGTTTTCTTCGATTCGTCCGAAGATGATAATGGCGACATTATTCTCTCCCGCGAGAGGGCGGAAAACATTAAGATTTGGGAGGAGATCGAGAGGGCGTTCCGCGAAGGTTTGGGAGTGGAGGGGGTCATCCTGTCCAAGGTCAAGGGGGGATTTAATGTGGACGTGGGCGTGCCCGGATTCCTTCCGGGCTCGCATGTGGATGTCCGGCCTACGCGTAATCTCGATAAATTCCTCGGCAAGAGGGAAAAGTTTGCTATCCTGAAATACAATCGCCCGCGCGGCAACGTGGTTGTTTCGCGCAGGGTTCTGATGGAAAAAGAGCGGGATGTGCTGAAGAAAGAGATCCTCAAGGTCCTGGAGGAGGGGGTGATTCTGGAGGGTGTGGTCAAGAATATCACTAGCTACGGCGCGTTCGTCGACCTGGGGGGTATTGACGGAATTCTCCATATTAGCGACATGTCGTGGGGGCGCATCGGACATCCTTCAGAAATGGTGAAGGTGGGAGATCATATCAAGGTCGCGGTTCTCAAGTTTGATGCGGAGCGCGAGCGGATTTCCCTTGGAATGAAGCAAATCACGCCTGACCCCTGGACCACTGTTCAGCAGAACTATCCTGTGGGGACTCGCGTTCGAGGTCAGGTGCTGAGCTTGATGGATTACGGCGCCTTTGTGGAGCTGGAGAAGGGCGTGGAGGGGTTGATCCATATTTCCGAGATGGCTTGGACAAAAAAGATCTCGCACCCTTCCAAGGTGTTGCAGGTTGGCGAGACGGTTGAGGTGCTGGTGCTTAATGTAGACCCGAATCATCGCCGCATCTCCTTAGGATTAAAACAGGTCTTGCCGAATCCCTGGGAGCAGGTGAAGGAGAAATATCCCGTAGGGAGCGTGGTCAAGGGGCCGGTGCGCAACGTTACCGATTTTGGTATTTTTGTCGGGGTAGAGGAGGGCATCGATGGTCTGGCTCATGTGTCCGACCTTCATTGGACGAAGAAAATCAAACACCCGTCGGAGCTTTATAAAAAGGGCGATATAATCGAGGCGAAAGTTCTGGGGGTGGACGTCCAAAACGAGCGTTTTTCCTTGGGGATTAAGCAGCTCACGACCGATCCTTGGAAGCTGGTCGCAGAGCGGTATCCTGTGGGATCGAGGGTCAAAGGAGAGGTCACGAGCGTTCCCGACTTCGGGGTTTTCGTCCGTTTGGAGGAGGGAGTGGAAGGGCTGATTCACGTCTCTCAGCTGAGCACGGAACGCGTGGATAAACCTTCAACCATGTTCAAGGTCGGAGATTCTGTGGAGGCAGAGGTGATTCATGTTGACGCGCATGACAGGAAGGTCGGACTGAGCGTCCGCGCGCTGAAGAAAACCGAAGAGCGCCAGGAGATGGAGAACTATCTGAAGAAAGAGAAAGATGCGGGGAGGTTTTCCTTCGAAAGCATCCTCAACGAGGAATTACGCCTGGATCGGGATGAGGAACCGCAACCTGCGGAAAAAGGAAAGGGAGGCAACCCGTAATAATTTCGGATTATGGATTTTGGATTCAATCGTTCGACTGAGCTCACGACGGAGTCGAAAATCTAAAATCGTAAATTGGGTAGGGCTATGGCTAAAGTGCGTCTGCTGTTAAAGGGTCTGAGTATTCTCTTTCTGTCCCTTTTGGTGTTTTTTGTTGCGGTTTTTTTCTACGCCTACCTAACGGGCGGTGAGATCCAGGTCCTCTCCTTGCTGGGTGGAGATGGAATCGGAGTCCTGGAAATCGCGGGATCGATCAACGACTCCCGGGAAGCCATTCGCAGCCTGAAGCAATTCGGGGAAACGAGAGGGATCAAGGCGGTGGTTGTGCGCATAGACTCCCCGGGAGGTGGAGTGGCCCCGACGCAGGAGATCTTCGAAGAGATCCACAAGCTCAAAAAGAAAAAGCCGGTTATTGCCTCTTTGGGCGGGATAGCGGCGTCGGGGGGGTATTATATCGCCAGCGCTTGCGATCAGGTTGTGGCCAATCCCGGCACCCTGACCGGCTCGATCGGGGTTATTATGGAGCTGGGCAACGTGGAGGAGCTTCTGAAGAAGCTTGGGCTCAAAGGGTACAGCGTTAAGAGTGGTCCCCACAAGGATATCGGTTCTCCGCTCCGACCCCTTTCTCAGGAGGAAAAAGCCATTCTCCAGTCGCTCGTGGATAATGTGCATGGACAATTCGTTACCGCAGTGGCAAAGTCCAGGCGGATTCCCGAGGACAAGGTAAGGGAGCTCGCCGACGGCCGGGTCTACTCCGGGGAGCAGGCGAAGGGGTTGGGTTTGGTGGATCTCCTGGGGAATATGGAGGATGCCATTGATCTTGCCGCCGAGCGTGGCGGGATTAAAGGGGTGCCTCAGGTCATTCATGCCCGCGGTGAGGATAAGAGTTGGTGGGAGAAGCTGCTCTTTTCCTACCTGGGTAACGGGTTAGGCAAGGGCGCGGGTTGGGGACTACGGTACGAGTGGACACCGTCTTGGATTCAGTGACCAGGATTGCATGATGGGTGAACGGCAAATGGGAATGATCTGTTTTCTCTGTAGGAATCAGCGTCTATTCTGTCAGGGGGTATTATGACGAAGAGAGACTTAATTGAAGAGATCAATAAAAAATTTCCTCATCTTTCACGCCGAGATTCCGAGGTCATCATTAACTCTATTTTCGATTCTATGATCGACGCGATGGGTCACGGAGAGCGAATCGAGATCCGAGGATTCGGGAGTTTTGTTATCAAGCACCGCCGGGCGCGGGAGGGTAGAAACCCCAAGAGCGGGGCCGTGGTTTCGGTCGCGGCTAAGCGGGTGCCTTTCTTCAAGGTTGGCAAAGAGCTGAAGCTGAGGGTGGATGGAAAGGGCGCTTCGTAATAGGGATTCCGATGATGAAGGCTATCTGGGCGCCTTGGAGGAGGGCCTATATCGAAGAGGGTTCCAATCAAGCAGGGTGCATCTTCTGTGATAAGCGCAAAGAGGCCGACGCCCGGGCCGGCCTGGTTCTGACTCAGACCACGCACTCGGTCGTGATGTTGAACAAGTATCCTTACAATTCCGGCCATCTCCTGCTAGCGCCTAAGCGGCACACGAATCAATGCTCGGCCCTATTACAGGAGGAGTACGATGATCTTTGCGAGTCCTTGAGATCGTCGGTGGAGATAATTCTCAAGGTGCTTAGGCCCAGCGGCATTAACCTGGGAATGAACCTGGGACGCTCTGCCGGGGCCGGGGTGGAAGACCATCTCCACTGGCATGTGGTTCCTCGTTGGGAGGGAGATACCAATTTTATGCCGGTAGTGGCGGAGGTTAAGGTGATTTCGCAGCATCTGCTCGAAAGCTACGATCGACTCAGCCCATTTTTCGAGGACTTTTTGGCTCAGAAACATGGTTAAGTTTGCCAAGACGATTTTTCTGACCCTTCTTTTTATGCTGGGGATCACTTTTGCCACGGAGAACACCGGTTGGGTCGTCCTCAGGTACTATTTTGGGCTGGAAACCCCGCCTATCCCGATCTTCCTTCTGGTGCTCTTTTCGGTTTTGTCGGGCGTCTTCCTGGCAGGCGTGGGGTTCCTCATTGATGAGCGATCCTTAAAAAAGGCGCTGCGGGAAAAAGAACGGGAAATCGCTTCTCTGCAAAAGGAGATACAGCCCTATCGGGAGCGGGAACAGACCGGGGCGGGGATAGCGACAAAAGAGTAAAATCAGCTAAAGGGAGGCAGTCAAGCGTGAAAGAGGCAAAAAATCTGGGAGAACTCAAAAAAAACGGTCATCCGGTCCTCACGGTGCGTGAGGAGATGCGCAAGAACCTGGTGCGCTATCTGGAGACCGCGACGCGTATTTTGCCTGGGATCGTCGGCTATGACGATACCGTCATCCCCGATATTGAGAATGCCATTCTCTCCGGCCACCACATGGT
The DNA here is from genome assembly GCA_001799045.1 of Deltaproteobacteria bacterium RIFCSPLOWO2_02_56_12. Taxonomy (GTDB): domain Bacteria; phylum Desulfobacterota; class Binatia; order UBA9968; family UBA9968; genus UBA9968. Next base: position 11,771 of record MGRY01000161.1, read on the forward strand.
TTTTCTGGGAGAGAGGGGGCAGGCCAAGTCGCGCGTCATTCGGGGCCTCGTCTCCCTTTTAGATGAACGGATCCCCATCGTCCAGGGATGCGAGATCAGCGATAACCCCTGTGCCCCTATCTGCCGCTCCTGCCGGCGGCGGCTGGAAAAAGAGGGGGATGCGTTGCCTGTTGAGTGGATCGGCAGGGAGCAGAGGTACGGGGAAAAGCTGGCAACTCCGGATGTTTCAATCGCGGACCTTATCGGAGAGATCGACCCGATCAAGGTGGCCGAGGGGCGATACCTGGCAGACGAGGAGACCATTCATTATGGCTTGATACCCAGGACCAATCGCGGGATCTTCGCCATCAACGAGCTTCCCGATCTCACGGAGAAGGTGCAAGTGGGACTTTTTAATTTGATGGAAGAGAAGGACGTCCAGATCAAAGGGTATAAGATCCGTCTCCCTCTGGATGTCGTCATCGTAGCGAGCGCCAATCCCGAGGATTATACCAGTAGGGGGAGGATTATCACTCCGCTGAAGGATCGTTTTGACGTCCAAATCCGGACGCACTACCCGCGAACCATCCAGGATGAGCTTTTGATTATGGAACAGGAGGCTGCCCCGTCGAGCCAGCGCAGCAAGCCGGTTCAGGTGCCTCAATTCATGAAGGAGATCCTTGGGTATATGACCTTTGAAGCCAGAAAGTCGAACGAGATCAATCAGACCTCGGGCGTCAGTGTTCGGGTGACCATCAATAACTACGAGAGTATCATCAGCAATGCGGAGAAAAGGTCGCTGCGTCTTAAGGAGGGAGAGGTGGTTCCGCGGATCAGCGATCTCCACTCGGTTTTGGCTTCTACGGGCGGGAAGATAGAGATGGAATATGTCGGCGAAGAAAAAAAGGAAGATGAGTTGGTGGAAAAACTTCTCAACCGTGCCATTGTCAAGGTCTTCGACCAGTATCTCAGTATTAATTCTCTGCAAAAGGTGGTGGACTATTTTAACTCCGGTTGGGGGGTGGAGGTCTCGGATACCATGCCCTCGCAGGATTATCTGGAAGGCATCAAAGAGATCCCCGGCTTGAAAGAGGCGATCGGCTCGTTGGGCACGTTGGAGTCGCCGGCCCTGATGGCTTCGGCGACGGAGTTTGTCCTCGAGGGGCTGCACCTGCATCAAAAGCTGAACAAAGAAGTAGAGGGAGGAAGGATCACTTACGGCAAGTGAATAGGCAACAGGCAACAGGAAGAAGAATCTTTAACTGTCGCCTCACGCCTTTCGCCTCGCGCCTGACTTAATCTATGCGCCGGATTCGATACAGTCGATGGAATGCCAGCTCAGCCGAATCGGTCGGAGCGGAGAGCGTCTTTGAGCAGCTCAACGACCACATGAACGATACTGGGGACCTGCAGCAAGCCATGCGTCGCCTCATGCAACGAGGCTTGAAGCAGGGGGAAAAGAAGGTGGCGGGCCTGGATGAGCTGTTGTCCCAAGTTACGCGCGAGATGAGACGGCTCTACGAGCGCTATCAGATCCAGTCCGGTCTAAACGAGGTGGAACAGAAGCTCCGGTCGATTGTGGAGCAGGAGCGGCAGGCCCTGGAAGGGGAGCAGGATGCCAGGCCGGATCTCGAGGCCAAGAAGGAGTTTTTGGACCATCTCCCGAGCAAGCCGAGTGAGGCGATTGAAAAGCTGGCTTCTTACACGTTTGAAGATCCGCAGGCGTCTTCGGAGTTCCAGGAGCTTCTGTCCCAGCTAGAGCAGATCCGGCGGCTCGAGAATTCCATTCGCAGGGAGGGAAATCTTTTCCGGGGGCAGCTCCCGGTGAATTTTCAGGAAGCTCAGGAGCTTTTGGACCAGATCGAGGAATTGCGCCGTTTGGAAAGCCAGCTTTCGAGCATGCGTTTGGAAGATGTGGACACGGATTTGCTGAAAAATATGCTGGGACAGGATATTCTTCAAGATTTTAAAGGAATCATGCGGATGGAGTCTCTACTGGAAGAGGGTGGATACGTGGTTGATCGCGGGGATCACTTTGAGTTAACGCCACGGGGAGTAAGGAGGATCGGCCAGCTCGCCCTGCGGGACATCTACCGACAGCTGAAGCGTGATGCGGTGGGACGCCATTCGATCCGGCGCCGGGGCTCTCAGGAACTTGTCACGGAAGAGAGCAGGCCCTATGTCCAGGGCGACGCTCTCAATCTCAATATGATCCAGACGTTAAAGAATGCTTTGATGAACGATGGCGGGGTGCCTTTGCGACTTCGTCCCAGCGACTTCGTGGTCTATGACTCCGAGCATACGACGCGGGCGGCGACCGTGCTCCTTTTGGACATGAGCTGGTCGATGAGTTGGGAGGGGCGCTTTGCGGCGGCCAAGAAAGTGGCGATGGCGATGGAGAGTCTGGTCCGCTCGCTCAATCCCCGCGACTATTTCGGCATCGTCGGCTTTTTCACCCGGGCCGTGGAACTCAAAGCGAAGGACCTTCCCGAGGCGACGTGGAATATGGGCGATCCCTTTACCAATCTCCAGGACGGTCTTCACCTCGCAGCCGAGCTGTTGGAGCGAAGGCCGAGCCAGAACCAGCAGATGATCGTGATCACCGATGGCCAGCCGACCGCCTACTGCCGGCAAGGGCGGCTCTATTGCGAGTGGCCCTTGAGCTTTGGGGGGATCAGCCAGAGGGCGGCGGAGGAGACGCTGAAGGAGGCGGAGCGGGTGACCCGCAAGGGGATCACCATCAACACCTTCATGTTGGATGACAGCCCGGTCCTCAGGACCTTCGTCGATGAGATGACCCGGATCAACCGGGGCCGCGCCTTCTATACCCGTCCTGACCACCTCGGAGAATACCTGCTGGTCGATTACGTCTCGCGCAGAAGAAAAAAGCTGCAAAAATAGCCAGCCAACCCACTACTGGGGGTGGCCCCTGTCACGGCATGAGCATCGGCGTGACTGCTGTCATGCCGACGGCGGCGGCTATCGCGAACGCTGCCGAAGACGCCATCG
>MGRY01000162.1:0-7176 GCA_001799045.1 Deltaproteobacteria bacterium RIFCSPLOWO2_02_56_12
ACACCGGCAGCGGCCCCACCGGGCTTACCCTTTGCAAGAACAAGGGGATGACCAAAGAAATCCTTGCCTATCACCGCATTCGCTTCCCTGCCTATGCCATTTTTCCTCCCGGCGCCACCGTAAGGAAACCCAAACGACTCTCTTTTCCGCTATTCATCAAACCCCTTCAGGAGGAAGCCTCCTATGGGATTTCCCAGGACTCGTTTGTCGAAAATGATCAAGCCTTCGAGGAACGGGTACGGTTCATTCATGAGCGGATGAACCAGGAGGCCTTGGCTGAAGAATACATCGATGGACGGGAACTCTATGTCAGTATTCTCGGCAACAGGCGGCTACAGGTTTTTCCGCTACGCGAGGTGATCTTCTCTGAAATACCGGAGGGACGCCCAAGGTTCTCGACCTTTAAAGCCAAATGGGACAATGCCTACCGCCAGCGATGGGGCATTCAGAACATCTTCGCCAAACCCCTTCCGGAAGGCATGGCAGAACGAATTACGCAGATCTGCAAAAAGGTTTACCGCGTCCTCAGAATACAAGGATACGGCCGCATCGATCTCAGGGTTTCACCCGATGGAGACATAGCCATTCTGGAGGCGAATCCAAATCCCAACCTCGCCGATGACGACGAATTTGCCCAGTCGGCGCTCAAGGCCGGGCTCAGCTATGACGGGTTGATACAGCGCATCATCGGTCTGGCGATTTCCACCTAGTCCCCTTGCAAGCGAAATTGAAGCCGGATAATATCGCCTTCACTATTTTCAGGAGGAAAAAAATGGCTTACGAAAAATTCGGCTCCGACGTCATCATCGACATGATGCGCGCTTACAAAATTCCTTATGTCAGCTTGAACCCCGGCGCTACTTACCGCGGCCTGCACGACTCTTTGGTAAATTACGGAAAAAATGAGATGCCGATCATCACCTGTACGCATGAAGAAACCGCCGTCCAGATCGCCCACGGCTACGCCAAGGCATCCGGCAAACCAATGGTGGCGATCGTTCACGACGTCGTCGGATTGCTGCACTCCTGCATGGCGGTCTTCTACACCTACCTGGACCGCGTCCCGGTTTTCATCATGGGCGCTACCGGTCCGATGGACACAACGCGCAGACGCCCCCAAATCGACTGGATCCACACCGCTAACGTTCAGGGAAACGCCATCAGGGATTACGTCAAATGGGATGACCAGCCCTATAACGCCGCCAGCATCCCGGAATCCTTCGCGCGCGCCTACCGGGTGATGATGACCGAGCCGAAAGGCCCGGTTTACCTCTGCTGGGATGCGGGGATACAGGAGGATAAACTGAACGGAGAGATCCCGATTCCCAACGTGGCCCGCCTCATGCCGCCGTCTCCGATCCAGGGCGATCTCAAGGCGTTGGAAAAGGCCGCTGAGATGCTCGTCGCGGCGAAAAATCCCGTCATTCTCACCGACTATACGGGGAGAAATCCGCAATCGTTCGACAACCTGGTGAAGCTGGCGGAGCTGCTTGCCATTCCGGTCGTGGATTTCAACCGGAGACTCAACTTTCCGACCAACCACCCGCTTAATCTGACCGGCTCGGACATGATTGAGAAAGCCGATCTGATTCTCTCCCTCGACGTCCGCGACCTCTACGGTCCGCTGGTCAAGCTGGATAAGATCACCCGCAAGACCGTTTACCGGACACAGAAGGATTGCAAGCTTATCGATATCGGCTTTGCCGATCTCCATATCAGCAAATGGTCCCAGGATTACATGCAGCTCCAGGAGACTGATCTCAACGTCGTTGCGGACACCCTCGTGGCGATCCCCCTGCTCACTCGTATGTGCGAGGAGATCCTCGGGAAAAACGGCAAGAAGAGAGAGGAAATCCGCAAGCGTTTCGACGATCACAAGCGGACCCACGAGACGCTGCGTGCCGGCTGGCAAGAAGAGGTCAAGAAAAACTGGCAGGGCGAGCCGATGTCTCTGCCCCGCCTGGCGCATGAGATCTGGCAGGTGATCAAAAATGAGGATTGGGTGCTGACAGCGAACACCCTCGAGGAGTGGGCGCTCAGGCTGTGGAATTTTGACAAGGCCTACCGTCATCCGGGAAAAGCCCTCGGGACGTCCACGCAAATTGGTATCTCCACCGGGGTAGCCCTCGCCCATAGGGGAGCAGGTAGATTGGTGGTTGATATTCAGCCTGACGGCGATCTCATGTTCGACCCGGGCACTTTGTGGATCGGCGCCCACGACAAGATCCCAATGCTGGTGGTCATGTACAACAACCGAGCCTATTATAACGATTGGGAGCACCAGATCCGCATGGCGAAGCAAAGAGGGACGGATGAGAAGCTTGCCCATGTTGGCATGGAGATCGACAATCCCCCGCCCGACTTCGCGACCATCGCGAAGGGCATGGGCTGCTACGGCGAAGGGCCGATCTTCAACGGCGATCAGGTCGGTCCTGCGCTGAAGCGGGCGATCGAGTTCATCAAAAAAGAGGGCAAGCCGGCGCTGGTAGACACGGTAACGCAGTTCCGATAGGAGGTTTTGATGCGGCTTAGAGGTAAAGTTGCCATTGTGACTGGAGCGGCACAAGGAATAGGCGCCGCTTATGCCCGGGGTCTGGCAAGAGAGGGAGCCGCGGTGGCAGTGGTGGATATTTTAGATCCGAATCCGGTAGCCAAGGAGATCGTCGGCAACGACGGCAAGGCCCTGCCGCTGGTCGTCGATGTCTCGGACGAGAAACAAACCGGAGAGATGGCGCGAAAGGTCGCCGATACCTTCGGCCACATTGATATCCTGGTTAACAATGCCGCTATTTACGGCACGATCGTGCGGAAGGGTTTCGAACAGATCACCGTGGAGGAATGGGACAAGATCATGGCGGTCAATGTCCGCGGCATCTTTCTCTGCGTTAAGGCAGTCACCCCTTACCTGAAAAAGCAGGAGCGCGGCAAGATCATCAATGTCACCTCCAGCACCTTTTTCAAAGGCAACGAAAACTTTTTGCACTATGTAAGTTCCAAAGGGGCGGTGGTCGCGATGACCCGCTCTCTGGCCAGGGAACTGGGGGATTACAATATCAACGTGAACGCCATTGCGCCGGGTCAGACGATGAGCGAGGCGAATCTCAAGCGCGGCGAAGAAACCGATGCCCGCTCCCTGCGCGCGCGTCTGTTAAAACGTCGCCTGTTGCCCGAAGACCTCGTCGGCACCGTGATTTACCTGAGTTCCTCAGACAGCGACATGATGACAGGTCAAGTGTTGCTCGTGGATGGGGGAACCGCCTTTCATTGAGGACGGAGAATTATTTTTTACTTCTTCTCCCCTTCTTGCTTTTTCTCCTGAAACTGTCTCTTCCATCCCAGGGTCCTGGCCTTGGCCCCGATCTGTTCGGCCTCAGCGATCATACCCTTGCGCTGGTAAAAGATCGACAGGCTCGCGTAGGCCAACTCATCCTCTGGACTGATCTCGATCAATTTCTTGCCGGCTTCTATCGCCTGGTCCAGCTTGTTCTGATTGGCAAAGGCCATCGCCAGGGCATGCAAGGCGTCGGCATAATTCGGATCTTCTCTTAAAGCCTTCCCGAAGGCCTCGATCGCCTCATCCAGTTTGTCCTCGACGAAGAACTCCATGCCCTGATTGTAATAATCCTCCTTGGTCACGGTCCGTCCTTTTATCTATTTTTCCCGGCTGATTAAACGGCAGCCGATCTGCTCAGCCCATTCAGACTTCGACCGCATTGCTCGAGAATGACTTTTTTGAGCCGGACGGGATCTATAGGCTTTTTAAATATCACGCCCTGGACACCTTCCAGACAGCTCCGCTTGATGACATGATCTTTATCGTAATAAAAGGCCGTCATGAGGATGACGGGCATGCTCGGATTCTTCTTCTTGACCGTGCTGTAGAGTTCATAACCGTCCATGTCGGGCATCACAACATCGCTGAGTATCAGATCGAAGTTCTTTCTCTCCAGAAGCTCCATCGCTTTTTTCCCCGAGGGGGCGATTTCTATCTCGCACCTTTCTCCCTCGAGGAGATCTTTAAGCGAATGACAGACTCCAAGATCATCATCGACCACCAACAAGCGGAGCCCCTCCAGAGAAGAGCCGTCTCTCTCTTCCCCACCAGCCTCCACCCTTACCCCAGCTTTTGCTCTCAGGTCGGCCATCATCCTGCCGCCGAGGTATTCCTTGGTCCCGTACTCCCCCTCCTCCGCCATCTCTCCTATGCGACGGGTAATCTCCTGGATCTTCTTGAGCTGCTGCTCGACCGACTCAAGCCGCTCCGACTCTACGATAAAGTCCTCATCCGTCGCCACGCGCCCCACGTACTGCTGCAAAAGGTTCAGGTGATTCACCAGCACTTCGAGGGAATTGTTGATTTCGTGGGACAGCCCGATAGCGATTTCACACAGGGTAGCGAGTTGATCCCGGCGTCTGATCTCCCGGATATCCTTGGCAAAGCCGATCGATCCGACCTCGCGCCCCTTCTCGTCGTAAATGACCGATGCCGAAATGGCGACAGGGATTTGCTCTCCTCTTTTGGTCTTAAAAATCGTTTCGAAATTGCAAACCTTTCCCTGATTCCCACCCTCGCCGCGCCGCATGGCCTCCATGACCTTTTTCGCCTCTTTAAGGGTTGGGTAGATCTCTAATACGCTCTTTCCTATCATTTCTTCCTGGGCAAAACCGAGGTTCTGCCTGGCCCCGTCGTTGTAAAAGGTGATGGTTCCCGCCTTATCAACGGCAATAATGATGTCGGGACAACTCTCGACCAGCTTCTGGAAGTATTGTGGGGGCAGAGCCATAAGAGATACGAATAATTTTTTATCATAGTTCTATATGCTCGAAGATTGCAAGAGCCTGTTAAATCAGCTTGACTCTCCTCTCTATTCACCCGTATAAAGCTTGTTAACTTCCTATGCGACCGACTCGGGATACTAGGCAACTCAACTGGCTTCTGGCCTGGGCGGTCGTTTTTTGCGACATCGGCACCTCTGTCTATTATGTCCCGGGCATTCTTTACGGTCACGTCAAGGATGCCACGCCCTTTTTTGTGCTCCTTACGACCGGTGGCTTCGTGCTGCTCGCCCTCAAGTACATCGAGATTGCCTGGCGTAATCCTGAGGGAGGCGGTGTCGTCACCATCACGTCCAAGGCGTTCGGCCCCATGTGGGGCTGCCTCGGAGGCATGCTGATAACCGTCGACTATTTTCTCACGACGGCGATCTCCACGGTCTCGGGCTTTCAGTACATTGGGAGCGTCTTTCCCTTTCTTGATCAGCACATCGTGTTGCTGGCCTGTGGAGGGGTCGTGGTGCTCGCCATACTGAATGTCATCGGGATTCGTGAGAGCGCCATAGTCGCCCTGGTCATGGCCATCAGCGCCTTGCTGGTCGACCTGATTGTGATTGGATCGAGTCTCCGCCACATGAACGCCTCCCAGTGGGCAGATCTCTTCCGCCATCTGGGCACTGGAAGAGAGCTCCATTCCTACGATCTCCTGGTGGGTTTTGGCGCTGCCTGGCTTGCCTTTTCCGGCCTGGAGAGCATCAGTCAATTGAGTCCGGCAATGCGCTTTCCCCTGCGCCGGACTACGCGCCTCGCCATGGCGGCAGTGATCGTTACCATGGTCCTAACCTCTCCGCTCCTCACCGCCTTATCAGTTGCGGTTTTGCCGCCCGGGATCAAGGCAACACAGAGCGAGAGATTCATCTCAGAACTGGGATTGGCCTCGGGAGGGTTCGGGGTCAAACTGGCTGTCGTCCTCACTGCTTCGACTCTCCTTCTCTTCGCCTCCAATACGGCTATTATCGGCGCCTATCACGTCTTTTTGGCGCTAGCGAATCAGGGCTTCCTCCCCAAGATCATTGCCCTGCGTAGCGCTACCTTTAACACGCCCCTTGTGGCCATAGGCATCGCCACCTCGGTCCCCATTTTGGTGATTCTTATCACTCAAGGACAGATGGCGCTTTTGGGCGACATGTATGCCTTTGGCCTCCTTGGGGCCTTTGTCTTTTCGTCGCTTAGTCTGGATCTTATTCGCTGGCGGCTTGGTCGGCGTGACTTTGGCTTTTGGCTGGGCCTTTTCACGACGGCGATTGTGATGGTCGCGTGGGGGGTCAATCTGGTTGAGAAGGAACTGGCCACCCTTTTCGGAGGTACGGTCACGGCCATAGGCATGCTGGCCGCAGTGGGGGTCCGAAGGGCTTGGTTCATGGACATCCTCCACCAGATCCCGATCATCCAGCGCCTTCAGGCCCGCGCCTACCGTGCTTCGGAAAGCATGGTGGAGGAAGAGCTTAAGGGACTGGTGACCCTGGCCGACGCGGTGGACCTCAAACCCCTTTTCCCCGGCTCGACTCTGCTGGCGCTGCGCGGAGAGAGCCCCCGGCTGATTCAGGAGGGGATCGCCCGCGCCAAGGGCAAAGGGGAATCAGCCATCTATTGCATCTACGTCGAGGAGTGGCCTGGGCTCTTCAATGGGGAGACGCCGCACGTGCCGAACGAGGAGGGAATAAGAACGCTAAGGCATGCCCTGCAAGAGGTCAAGGGCAAGAATATCGAGATGATCCCGATATGGGCGATCTCCCACAACGCCGCCGAGACGATTGCAAAAGCAGCTAAAGAGCTTAAGGTAGACGCGGTTTTCGTCGGCGTGACCCGCCGCACGGCCTTTTATCACATGCTCCGAGGTCACGTGGTCAAAGGACTGATGCGCCACCTCCCGCATACCTGCCATTTAGTGATCTGCAACTAAAATCAGTTTTGAGTTCTTAGTTTCGAGTTCTTAGTTCAACTCAAAATTTAAAATTAACAATTAAAAATTGCTGTCGGTTGCCTGTTGGGTGGCTAGCTCTTCTCGGCTATTAAAACCGAGTCAGGATCAAATGGCAGAGGGCTTGATGGGAAAGGTCCTTTGATGGTCGAAAAGCCGGCCTGGCGCAGCCATCCTAGAACCTCGTCAAGAGCGTAACAGCGTCCCTGCGGCGTGTGCAAAAGAAGCAAGACGGAAAAAAGCGCCCCCCACTCGGGATCGGTCCGGTCCCGACTCACGAATACGTCGCGCAGGATCAATTGCCCTTGGGGGTTCAGGCAACGATAGAGCTTCATAAGCAGAGAGCGGTTTTCATGGACCCCGTGCGCGTGAAGAACATTGGAGACAAATACGGCGTCGAATCCGCGTGGCAGGGCGCCCCG
>MGRY01000162.1:7187-8851 GCA_001799045.1 Deltaproteobacteria bacterium RIFCSPLOWO2_02_56_12
TCCCGACGACCCGCACTCTTCTCGCCATCCCCGCGTCCCTGATAGCGCGACGCGCGAGAGGGAGGACATGAGGATGCTCAATAAGGGTTGCCCGAAGGCGAGGATAAAGACGGCAAAAAGCCATGGAAAAGGTTCCCAACCCTCCACCGATATCCAGCAGAGTCCGGCAGCCGCTCAAGGGTAATTTCTCGATCAGATACGGCGCGATCTCCTGACCATGAAGATGCAGAGCGCGGAGTAATCGCTCCGCCTTCTTTTGATGAGAAAAAAAAGGTTTCTGGATAATGGGTCTCTTTCCCGTGGTAAGGGCGAAAGCGAGTTTCCCCCAGATTTCCCAGGCGTCATAATCGGGTAGAAGAGAAGTTGCTCCGCCATGACTAAGATTACGCCAGGAGAAAGGGGTGTTGGCATATTTGGCTCCACGCTTTCGCATTAAGCCCATGCCGCAGAGCGCGTTGAGAAAGATCTCCCACCCCTCCGGACTCCCGCCAAAATGAGCAGCCAGGGTAGCGGGAGATCTTTCCCGCTTTCCGATCCAACTGAAGAGATCCAGATGGGCCGCAGTGATAAGGATGCACGAGCGCCAGTAGCTACTCTCGCCTCGAAGTCGCTTCAGGTCCCACTTATTACCGGCCACTGCCCCCCTCTGGCTTGGGCTCTCGGGCGCCATGTCCATCGGCTACTTTCTTATACAGCTTCTCATACCCATCCACCATCTGCTCCACTGAGAAACGCTCCTGAACCCACTCCCTACAGCGCGCGCGCTCCAGCGTCTCGATCCGACAAAACATCTCAACCATCTCATCCTCATTTTCAAGAAGATAACCGGTCTCGCCGTTCTTGATCAGCTCCGGCATCGAACCTCTTCGGTAGGCCAACACCGGAGTCCCGGCAGCCATAGCCTCCACAGCCACCAGACCAAAGGGCTCATCCCACTGTAGGGGAAAGAGAAACCCTCTTGCCCTGCCGATCATTTTCAAGGTTTCAGGATAAGGCAACCGCTCGATGTATTTGATCCTGTCTCCGTCAATATGCGGCCTCACCTCCCTTGAGAAGTAATCTCCGCTCCACGGCAGGTGGGCCGTAACGTGGCCGATAATCAGCAGCTTCACTCGAGCTTTCTTCGCTATGCGAATTGCCTCGGCAATGCCTTTTCCCGGGGTCATCCGGCCCACGATGATGAAAAAATCTTCCGCTTGATTATTGAAAGGAACTTCGTTCAAATCGATGCCGTTATAAACAACCGGAATCGATTCATCCCCCAGCATTCTCGCCTGAGCCCGGCTGATGCATACTGGAAAACACTGCGGGAAGTGCTTTCGATAATACTCGTGTAGCTCCTTCTCAATATAGGCATAGGTGATCAGCGTAGGCGTGTTCGTAAAAGGCGAGAAATAGGCGGCCAGCGTGGGCCAGTGGGCATGAATGAGATCAAAGCGTTCAGCCTGGCGATAGAGATTATAGGTGTTGCGCGTCTCAAACTCCTTCTCCAGATAAATAGTCGAGTTGGGATCATCCTGGCAGGCGACAGGCAAGACCGAGTGGAGCGGGCAATCGACTCGCGAATCTCCCGAAGAAAAAAGCTCCACCTGATGCCCTCTCCGGCTAAGCTGCCGGCAGAGATGGTAAACGATCCGCTCCGTTCCCCCGTGGGTTTTTGGCGG
>MGRY01000163.1 GCA_001799045.1 Deltaproteobacteria bacterium RIFCSPLOWO2_02_56_12
CGCGACTTCCTGCGCTGGATGGGGATCGGGACGGGCACGGCAGCTCTCACCACGGGATTACCGCTGCGCCTGCTGGCCGCAACACGACCGGACGAGAACCCGCTCGCCGGCTCGGTGGATCGCGCCTGGGAAAAAATTTACCGCGATCAATATCGGTACGATCAGACCTTCGATTGGGTCTGCTCCCCAAACGACACCCACGCCTGCCGCGTTCGCGCCTACATGCGAAACGGTATTATCACTCGCCTCGGCAATACCTACGATTACCAAACGTACGCCGACCTTTACGGCAATAAGGCCACTGCCAATTGGAACCCCCGCCAGTGCGCCAAGGGATACACTTTCCACCGAGTGATCTACGGACCTTATCGGCTCAGACACCCGATCGTCAGAAAAGGATGGAAGGCCTGGGCCGATGCCGGTTTTCCCGAGCTGACGCCGGAAAACAAGACCAAGTACATGTTTGATAACCGCGGCCAGGACGAGTTCGTCCAGATCTCCTGGGAGGATGCGTTCGACAATATCGCCAAGGCGCTGGCCGCCATTTCGACCCGTTACAGTGGCGAGGAGGGAGCCAAAAAGCTGCTGGCCCAAGGCTACCAGCCCGAGATGGTCAAGGAGATGGGCGGGGCAGGTACTCGCACCATTAAGATGCGTGGCGGAATGGGCCTGCTCGGCGTTATCGGCAAGTACGGCATGTATCGCCTCAACAACTCCCTCGCCCTGCTCGATGCTAAAATCCGTGGCGTTGATCACGAACATGCCCGCGCCGGGCGCAATTTCTCGAACTACACCTGGCACGGCGACCAGGCACCGGGACACCCGTGGGTGCACGGACTGCAAGCCTCGGATTGCGACTTCAACGATCTGCGCTCCTCCAAGCTCATCATCATGGACGGGAAGAATCTCGTCGAGAACAAACTCACGGACTCCCACTGGTTTATCGAGTGCATGGAGCGTGGGGCCAAGATCGTTGTGATCGCGCCGGAATACGGCCCTCCCTCGACCAAAGCCGACTATTGGATTCCCATCCGGCCGACGACCGACGCCGCGCTTTGGCTCGGCATCACGAAACTGATGATCGATAACAAGTGGTACGACGAAGCCTTCGTGAAGCGCTTCACCGACTTCCCGTTGCTGGTGCGAAAGGACAACCTCAAGCGCCTGCGCGCCCACGAGATCTTCCCGGACTATAAAACGCTGGCGACTCTTTCGCCCGATGGTCCGTCGATGAAGATCCAGGGGATCACCCCGGAGCAGCATGTCAAACTCGGCGACTTCGTGGTCTGGGACCGGAAGAGGAACGGCCCGGTCGCCGTCACGCGTGACGACATAGGCGAGACAATGGCTAGGAAGGGATTGGAGCCGGCCCTGGAGGGGAGCTTCAAGATCAGGCTGGTAGACGGCAAGGAGATTGAAGTCGCCACGCTATGGACGCTCTACCAGACACATCTCAAAGACTACGATCTCGACACGGTGGCCGAGATCACGCGTGCGCCAAAAAATCTGATCGAACAGCTGGCACGGGATATCGCTACGATGAAGCCGGTGTCGATCCACCAGGGCGAGGGAATCAACCACTGGTTCCATGCCACCGAGATGAACCGCGCCTCTTATCTCCCCCTGATGCTCACCGGCAACATCGGCCAGCGTGGCGCCGGCTCTCACACCTGGGCTGGAAACTACAAGGCGGCGCTCTTCCAGGGTTCTCCTTGGACTGGACCCGGCTTCAAGGGCTGGGTAGCCGAGGATCCGTTTGATATTAATCTCGACCCGAAAGCGCCCGGCAAGGCCGTCAAGACCCACGCCTATACCAAGGACGAGGAGCCTGCGTATTGGAACCATGGAGACATGGCGTTGATCGTCAACACGCCGAAGTTCGGGCGCAAGAACTTCACCGGCGACACTCACATGCCCACGCCGACCAAGGCGATCATCTTCTCCAACGTCAACCTCATCAACAATGCCAAATGGGCCTATGGCATGATCAAGAACGTCAATCCCAATGTGGAGATGATCGTCTCGATCGACATCCAGATGACCGCTTCGATCGAGTACTCAGATCTTGCTCTGCCCGCTAATAGCTGGGTGGAGTTCGAAGGGCTCGAGATTACCGCAAGCTGTTCAAACCCGTTCTTGCAGATTTGGAAGGGCGGCATCCCGCCGGTGTTCGACAGCCGGGATGATTTAATGATCCTCGCGGGCATTGCCAATGGTCTGGCCGATGTGACCGGCGAAAAACGCTTCCGCGACTATTTTGCCTTCGCTGCGCCGGACAAACGCGGGGTCTACATCCAGCGGCTGCTCGACACCTGCACGACAACCACCGGATATAAACTGGAGGACATTATGGCCGGAAAGTACGGCCCTCCGGGCGGCTGCCTGCTGAACTTCCGCACCTACCCTCGGATACCCTTCTACGAGCAGGTGCACGACAGCGAGCCATTCCACACCGACACAGGTCGCCTGCACGCCTACGCCGACGTCCCGGAAGCGATCGAGTATGGAGAAAATTTCATCGTCCACCGCGAAGGGCCGGAGGCCACTCCCTATCTGCCCAACGTCATCGTGAGCGCCAATCCTTACATCCGCCCGGAGGATTACGGCATCCCGCTCAACGCCGAGCACTGGGACGAGCGCACCATCCGCAACGTCAAGATGCCGTGGAACAAGGTGAAGGAGACCAGGAACTTCCTCTGGGAGAAGGGGTTCCAGTTTTACTGCCTGACTCCCAAGACGCGCCACCGGGTGCACTCGAGCTGGTCCAACGTCGATTGGCACATGCTTTACGACTCGAATTTCGGCGATCCTTACCGTTTGGACAAACGGGCGCCTTCGGTTGGAGAACACCAGCTCCACATGAATCCTCAGGCCGCCAGGGATCTCGGCATCAATGACGGCGACTACGTTTACGTGGATGCCAACCCGGCGGACCGCCCCTACCTGGGGGCCAAGCCCAGCGATCCGTTCTACAAGGTTTCCCGCTGTATGCTCCGCGTGAAGTACAACCACGCTTATCCCTACAACTGCATCATGATGAAGCACGCGCCCTTTATCGCAACAGAAAAGAGCGTCAAGGCCCACGAGACCAGACCCGACGGCCGCGCCCTCTCGGAGAACACCGGCTATCAGGCCAATCTCCGCTACGGCTCGCAGCAGTCGATCACACGCAACTGGCACATGCCCATGCATCAAACCGACACCCTGTTTCACAAGGCGAAGGTCTCTATGAGCTTTATCTTCGGCGGTGAGGCCGACAACCATGCGATCAACACCGTGCCTAAGGAGACGTTGGTCCGAGTCACCAAAGCCGAAGACGGCGGTCTGGGCGGCAAGGGGATCTGGAAGCCGGCAACCACCGGATATACACCCGACAACGAAAGCGATGTAATGAAGAAGTACCTGGCAGGGGAGCTGACAAAAGTAAGCAAAGGATAGCAAGGAAGCCTTCAGCGATCAGCCCTCAGCAAGATCAAAGCTGAAAGCTGACTGTTGAGAGCTGACCGAGACGAAAGGATCATACAAGATGTCATTCTGAGCGCAAGCGAAGAATCTCATGAAAGACTAGACCCTTCGCGGAGCCTGCCCTGAGCAGAAGAGAGATCCTTCGTTTCACTCAGGATGACAAGTGAAGGGCTCAGGGTGACAAAAGCAAAGAGGAGAGAGAGATGCCTTACAACGACCCTGATCCGAGTGATCCCAATGTCCTGGTAGGCGTCGTATTGCCGGCGGATGCCGAGGCGATGCGCGAGATGGCCTATGTCTTCGCCGAAGAGTTTGCGCGCATGGGATACGACAAGAGTCAGCTCCTCAGCGTATTCCAGAACCCGTTTTACGCCGGTGCGCACGGTGCCTACCGCACCCTTGGCAAAGAGGCGATCCACGCTATTATAGACGAGTGCCTCGTCGCCTGGGGCTCTGTGCGCTTGATCGACCGTGATAATGGAAAGGAGACGTAAACATGCCCAAAGTTCATAACTGGCAGATCGGCCGGGAGATGGCTTACCCTTACAAGGCGGCTTTCCCGCGCCGTCAATTTGCCTTCGTCTTCAACACCAACCGCTGCATCGCCTGCCAGAGCTGCACCATGGCATGCAAGTCCACCTGGACCTTCAACAAAGGCCAGGAACAAATGTGGTGGGCCAATGTAGAGACGAAACCCTACGGAGGATATCCCCAGTTCTGGGACGTCAAGATCCTCGATCTCTTGGAAAAGGCCAACGCCGGAAACCAGCGCTGGTCGGGAAAGCCTTCCGCCGATTCGAAGCGACCTTACGGCCAGTTTGACGGCCAGACGATTTTCGAGGCGCAGAAGATGCTCACCCCCGATAGCGCTCGGGTGCTCGGCTATCTGCCCAGCGATGAGGAGTGGAATTCGCCCAATATCTACGAAGATAACCCGGTCGGAAAAAAAGGGGTGCGCTACGAATTCGACAAAACTGGCGTGGAGCTTCCGGAGCATAAGACCTGGTTCTTCTATCTGGCGCGCATCTGTAACCATTGCAGTTATCCGGCCTGTCTGGCCGCCTGTCCGCGCCAGGCGATCTACAAGCGACCCGAGGACGGAATCGTGCTCATAGACCAGAAGGAGTGCCGTGGCTACCGCAAGTGTGTCGAGGCCTGCCCGTACAAGAAGTCGATGTACCGGGGCAATACCAGAGTCTCGGAGAAATGCATCGCCTGCTATCCGCGCGTCGAGGGAAAGGACCCGGAGACCAAGGGGCAACCGATGGAGACCCGCTGCATGACGGCGTGCATCGGCCAGATCCGCATGCAGGGGCTGGTTAAAATGAACCGCGACGGTGCCTGGGCCGAAGATCGATACCACCCGCTTTACTACCTCGTACACGTGGCCAAGGTGGCCCTGCCCCTTTATCCGCAGTTCGGCACAGAGCCCAACGGCTACTACATCCCGCCGCGCTGGGTGCCGCGCGACTACCTGAGACAGATGTTCGGTCCCGGAGTCGACGAGGCCATCGAGCGTTATGCCAATCCGGACCGGGAGCTGCTCGCGGTGCTTCAACTCTTCCGCCGCTCCAACCGGATCATCTCCCGCTACCAGATCAAAGAGGGGCCGAAGGTCTACGAGGCGACGTTGCGCGGGAAAAAGATAACCCTATATAACGATACCGTCATTGCCTATGGCCAGGACGGAAAGGAGATTTTCCGCACCACAGTAGAAGAACCGCTGCACGTGCGGCCGGCTCAGCATGCGAACTCGATATGACGCAAATAGATCGAAGATTGAAGATGGAGGATAGAAGATCGCGATTCTCGATCCTCGATTCTCCATCCTCGGACACGGGCGTTTGATGCCTTCAGGAGACCGCAATGTCAATGGAAATATCGCAAAATGATCGAGAGGTAAGTGAAATCGACCTGGCCCTTTGCCGGGCGACCATCTACGGCGCGCTGGCGCTCGGCCTTAGGGCGCCCACAGATGAAACAGTTGCCCGCCTGGTTGCGGTCGAGGGCGCGACCGCTCTGGCCGAGGCTGCCGCGGTGCTGGATGCCAACGGAGCATCGCGCCTCGGTTCTACGGCCTTGAGGCTCTGCGCAGATAAAGTATCACCCGACACGCTATCATACTCGCACAGACGCCTCTTCGGCCATACTGCTGGCGGAACGGCGCCGCCGTATGAAACCGAATACGGGGCTGAAGCGCTTTTTCAGCAGCCTCAAGAATTAGGCGATCTGGCGGGTTTTTACCTGGCATTCGGCCTCACCCTGAACCAGGCGGAGCATGAGAGGGCGGACCACGTGAGCTGCGAATGCGAGTTTCTTTCCTTCCTCTGCTTAAAAGAGGCTTATGCTTTGGAAAAGGGGGACGTATCGATGCTGGAAGAAGTGCGAAAGGGCGCACGCCTCTTTTTGCGCGATCACCTGGGGCGCTTTGTCCCGTCCTTCACTAGAAAGCTCGTCATCGAAGACCAGGGCGGATTTTACGGAGTCCTGGGCGAGCTCTGCGCGAGATTCGTCACTGAGGAGTGTGTTCGGCTTGGCCTGCCTGTGGGTCCAGAGAACCTGGGCCTCCGTCCAGCCACCGACGATCGTGTCCCGATGGCGTGCGGTACCGGCGCGGAGTGCGCGGCGATGCCCGGGGTGTGCGATCCTGAGGAAAACGGAGCCATATGAAACCGGTAGACCTATTGCACTACGATCCCGGTCTCATGGAGGAGACGGTTTTTCTCGCCATCCGGGAAGATCGGGAGGCAAAGAGATTCCATAGAGAAAGGCACCTTCTTTATAAGATCACGAATGCGGAGGAGCGCGAGCGGGCTTTCCAGGATTTCTACCGGACATGGTTTTTCCGCTTGGGTTTTTCCGAGCAGATCGAAAAGGCGCTTGGCGAACAGCCTCTTATCTCCTCCGGCGTCAAGGGCTGTTTCGTTGCCCGCGCCCCGGGAAAGCCGGAGGAAGGAGCGGAGCTCTTCGTCAACCCTGAAGAAAAACTCAGTAACAGAGAACAACGTACCATTAGCATCTTCTTGCTGCCTGAATCCCTCCTGAATCCTTCCGTCTTATTGACCTTCCTCCGCCACGAGCTGCTGCACATTGCCGACATGCTCGATCCCGGCTTTGGCTATGAACGGGAGCTGCCAGCCGCCGAGGCCGGACCCACTCACGATCGGCTACACAAAGAGCGCTACCGGGTCTTGTGGGACGCGACAATCGATGGCCGGATGGTGCGGCGAGGGTGGGCGGACGAGTCCGTACGTGCCAATCGCTTATGTGATTTCCGCCAGGCCTTTTCCATGCTCGCAGAGGATATCGAGGATCTCTTCAGTCGTTTTTTTGATCGCGAGCCGCACACCCACGCGGAACTTGTTGCCTTTGTATTTGACCCCAGGGCAGTCGTGGGGACATACGAGGGCTACTATCCCGGCGCCCGCTGCCCCCTTTGCGGATTTCCAACCTACACCTTCGAGCCGGAGCCCGAACGTCTTGCTCCAGAGGTGGCCAATCAGATTACTCAGGACTTTCCCCATTGGCAATGCGCCGATGGCCTATGTACGCAGTGCGCGGATCTTTACCGGGCTCGCAATGCATCGACATCGGCTACCCAGAGCCTACCCGGAAACTTATTTCTCGGCCCGCAAAGCTGACCCGCCATATTAGCTCTTGACCCCGCCTGGGGTCTGGTTCTATTTCTATGCCATGATTGCCCTGAGAAATATCCAAGCCGCGCGGGAGCGCATTCAGAGCCGCATCTACTGCTCTCCCTGCGCCTATTCGGAGACCGTAAGCCAGATGGCGGGAAACCGCGTCTTCTTCAAGCTGGATAACTTGCAAATGACCGGCTCCTTTAAGGAAAGAGGGGCGTTGAATCGTCTTCTGACGCTTTCCCGTGGAGAGGCGGAACGCGGCGTCATTGCGGCGAGCGCGGGAAACCACGGCATGGCCGTAGCATTCCACAGCCAGCGGCTTGGAATTCCATCCACCATCGTCATGCCGGTTCACGCGCCGCTCATCAAGGTCAGTTGGGTACAGCGTTACGGTGCGCGGACTGTGCTCCACGGAGAGGATTATGATGCGGCTTTTGAGGAAGCCCAACGTCTCAGGGTTGACAAGGGGCTCACATTCATCCACGCCTTTGACGACCCTGAGGTCGTGGCTGGTCAGGGAACTCTGGGGCTGGAGTTGCTGGAGCAGAATCCAGAGCTGGAGGCGGTTATCGTCCCGGTCGGAGGCGGCGGCCTGATAGCCGGAGTAGCCCTGGCCATTAAAGAGTCGGCGCCGAAGACCCGGATCATTGGCGTGCAGGCCGAACAGCTTCCTGCCATGATAGCTGCGGTGGAAAAAGGCGCCGTGGTACATCTCCCTTCGGCAACAACCATCGCCGACGGCATCGCAGTACGCGCCGTTGGAAAGATTCCCCTGGAGCTGGTCAAAAAATACGTCGACGACATCGTTACAGTCAGTGAGGCAGAGATTGCCAACGCTATCCTCCTGCTTCTGGAGATCGAAAAGACAGTAGCTGAAGGGGCCGCGGCCGTTCCCCTGGCAGCTCTGATCAACCGCAAGGTAGATCTCACCGGAAAAAAAGTGGCCCTGATCGTCTCTGGTGGCAACATCGACATGAACCTGATATCCCGCATCATCGAAAAAGGGCTCATTCAGGATGGGCGACTGGCCCGCCTTTCAGTTACTCTTACCGACCGGCCAGGATCCTTGGCCCGCCTTACCGAGTGCCTGGGAAAAGAGCGGGCCAATATCCTCCAGATCGAACACGTTCGAGGCTTCGGAGAGATAGCGATTGGGGAAACCGAGGTGGAGTTGATTTTGGAAACGACGGGCCGGGAGCATATCCACCGGATCAACGAGGCCCTTCGAGGGGAGGGCTTTCGAATCAACGTTGGACCCTCTAAAGACAAACCGAGAACTTGATGGTGGCGGGCTCAGTCTAACCGATCGAGCCGCTCAGAAAATCATAGAGTTCATTGCGGTGTTAACTATGCCACTTTTTTCTTCACAGTTGCTCCCTGCCAGATGACACGCACAAATTTGTTATTGTGGCCCCATTTGTAGACGACACTTCCACCAAACGCTTTCTCGAGACAACGTCCCAGCCTTTGGGCTAGCTTTTCCGTGGTCGTCTCTATCTTCCACTCAGTGCCGTCGGCGAGAATACGCATAATTCGCTCAAGCGGATTCTTTTCTCGCGCCCTCTCCTCTTCGTTTCTCAGCATCAGTAACATCTCCCGCTTCTCTTTGGGTGTAGCTCCCAAAAGGCGAAGCTCGCCTGACGGATAGTGATCCCGTATTTTTCTGCAGGCCGGGCAGCGGGTATTAGAGACTTCCTCGCGAGACTCAACCAAATCGCGAACCTCTGGTGGGGGCGTGAGGGTCCATCGCCTACGGTAATAGACGGCCCCGCAGCCACGGCAATTAAGTATCCCCTTCGGTGACCAGCGAGGGAGATACGTATCCCTTTCGACGTTAACCCTTTTCTTATAATTCGTGTTGTACCTTTTCTGGCCTTGTGTCATTATTTTTCTCCCTTTCGAAGTGTCCGCACCCCGGACATCGACCGTTCAGTTACGCCAACTGTTTTCTCTTCAAAATTCACGCACATTCCATGCCAATGCAGAAAAAAAGACATTCAGAAACATAGCCGATATTTTAGCGGAAAATGGCATCGGGGCCACTTTCCCTATTCGCACAATTGCGAAGAAGCACGGACTGGACTCCTAAATCTGCAAATGGTTTCAGGGCTTCGGCCAGAAACCGTAGTGATAATTATAGTCATTCCCTCTCTCATCTGAGGCACAATTCTTGCTCTCGCTATGTTTAGAACAAGGC
>MGRY01000164.1:0-1850 GCA_001799045.1 Deltaproteobacteria bacterium RIFCSPLOWO2_02_56_12
AACCATCTGCCAAGGATGGGCAAGCAGATGCAACAGATGGGGCTTGGCAGGCTCCAACTGAGCCCCGGCGAGACCGGCGACCTCATCGCTTTCCTTTACACGTTGAACTATTTTAGCCGTCCCGGTGATTCCAAGGCAGGGCGGCAGCTTTTCTTAAAAAAGCAATGCGTTGCCTGCCACCAGGTGGGTGGAACCGGGGGCGTGATCGGTCCGAGCCTCGACAACCTCGCCCAGCAAGGCTCGCCGATCTTTCTTGCCTCCGCTATGTGGAACCATGGGCCGGCCATGGCTGAGGCGATGCGGGCGAAAAAAATGGAGCGCCCCAACTTCAGTGGAGCGGAGCTGGAAAATCTGGTAGCATATCTGAAGTCCGCGAGTCCAGGGCAAGGAACGGAAAAACTCTATCTTTTACCCGGTCGGCCGGATGAGGGACGGGAGCTTTTTATCAGAAGGCGCTGCGGCGATTGCCATAGCATCAAGGGACTGGGAGGGAAGGTCGGGGGAGAGCTGGCTGAACGCAAGGTCCAGTTGGGTCTGGTCGAATTTGCCGCGGGGATGTGGAACAAGGCGCCTGCGATGTTAAAGGAAATGAAAGGAAGAAATATTCCCGTCCCCCAGTTGCAGGCGGAAGAGATGGCGGATATCGTCGCCTACCTTTATGCCGTCCAGTACTTCGCTCAGCCGGGAGATGCTCGGAAAGGAGAACATCTCGCGGCGGCGAAAGGTTGTCTCAGGTGCCACCAGATGGACGGCAAGGGCGGGCAGATCGGCCCTAACTTCAAAAAAGTGGCGGGTCTGGACCAGCCGGCAACGATTATTTCAGCAATGTGGAACCACGGGAGCACGATGGAGCAAAAGATGCGGGAGATGTCCTTGCAATGGCCGCTCCTTAAGGGGGCTGAGATGGCAGACCTCGTGTTCTTTATCCAGACCCAAGGGCGGAACCAGTAGTGAATTTAGACGGCTTCAGTCGGCTCGCGGGATTTGTTCTGCTGATTGTCTCTCTCAGCCCGTCCTATCTAGCGGCGCAGCAAAAACCGGATAATTGCGTCGGGTGCCACACGGCGCTCGGCGATGAGCGGCTTGCCGAGCCGGCGAAGCATTTCGCCGAAGATATCCATGCCACCAAAGGCTTCGGCTGCGTCTCCTGCCATGGCGGTGACGCCTCGGACGCGGAAATGAGCGCCATGAGTCCGGCCAAGGGTTACATCGGCAAACCCAAGGGAACGAAGATCGTGGAGGTCTGCGGCCGCTGCCATTCCAACGCCCGTTTCATGCGGCAGTACAATCCGGCATTGCGGGTGGATCAGGTGACCGAGTACTATAGCTCGGTTCACGGCCGTCGCCTGAAGGAATCGGGTGATCCGAAAGTCGCGATCTGTTCGAGCTGCCATCGGACCCACTCTATCAGGCCACCTTCGGATCCGCGCTCCAGCGTCCATCCGCTTAAGGTCGCCGATCTTTGCGGCTCCTGTCACGCCGAGGCCAAGATCATGGCACAGTACAAAATCCCCACGGACCAGCTCGAAAAATACAAAAAGAGCGTGCACTGGACGCTGCTTTCAGTCAAAGGGGATCTCTCCGCGCCCACATGCAACGACTGCCATGGCAATCATGGCGCCACTCCCCCGGGGATCTCTTGGGTCGGGAACGTATGCGGGCAGTGTCATGTGGTGAATACGGAGCTTTTCGATAAGAGCCGTCATGCCAAGGTGTTCGTCCAGATGGGGATGCCAGGATGCGCGAGCTGTCACGATAACCACCAGATTCTTCAGACCAGCGACGAGATGCTTGGTCTCAGCGAACCGGCCGTGTGCATCAGGTGCCATTCGGCGGAGGATCGGGGGGGA
>MGRY01000164.1:1881-6597 GCA_001799045.1 Deltaproteobacteria bacterium RIFCSPLOWO2_02_56_12
GATCGGGGGGGAAAGAGCGCTGCCGCGATGCGCACGCTGATCGACTCGCTGGGGAAAGAATACGATAAGGCGCATTCGATCTTGCTTAAGGCCGAGCGCTCCGGCATGGAGGTGAGCCAGGCCCAGTTTGAGCTCAGCGAGGCGAAGACAGCGCTGGTTAAGGCGCGCGCGGCGATTCACGCTTTCTCGGTGGTGGTGGTGAAAAAGGAAGTCGATCCCGGGCTCCAGATCAGCGCAAAGGCTCATACCCGGGGGTTGAAGGCGCTCGAGGAATTAGGCTTTCGGCGCAGGTGGCTGGTCGTATCCATGGCGATCATCCTGGCGCTGGTCGGCGCCATCGTCGTGAAGATACGGCGAATGGAACGCAAAGAACAGTAAACGGGGCAGATTGAGTTCAAGGAGAGTTGCGATGGTACAATGGTCGATGGGCGGGATCGTGGATCGCAGGAGATTTCTCAACTGGTTTCTGGGCACGACGGCGGGGGCTTTTTTGTTTACGGTCTTCTATCCGATAAGCCGCTACCTGGTGCCGCCGAAGGTGCAGGAATCGACTTCCCGGACGGTAACCCTTGCGCTGAAGCCCGCGGATGTCAAGTTTAACACCGGACAAATCTTCCGATTCGGGAGCCAACCGGCCATCCTGGTGCGCACTCCCGCTGGGGAGCTTAAAGCCTTCGCTGCGGTGTGCACCCACCTTGCCTGCATCGTTCAGTACCGTAACGACCTGAACCATATCTGGTGCGCTTGCCACAACGGCCACTTTGATCTAAACGGCCTGAATATATCGGGTCCCCCTCCCCGGCCCCTGGAGCAGTATGTCGTCAATGTGCGCGGAGATCAGATCGTGGTGAGCAAGGGCGCATGATGTTCAGGAACGGAGATCGTAAGATAGAAGAGATCTGGCTCTGGCTCGACGAGCGCGTCGGCCTGACCGAGATCTTCAAGCTGGTCAAGAAGAAAGATGTGCCGGTTCACACCCATACCGTTTGGTACTACCTGGGGGGCATGACGCTTTTTTTGTTTGTCATCCAGGTGACAACGGGAATCCTTCTTCTTCTCTACTATCGTCCGAGCGCTGAGGAGGCCTACGAGTCGATCCAGTTTCTGATGACTGAAGTCGAGTTTGGCTGGTTAATCCGCTCGATCCACTCCTGGGCCGCCAATCTGATGGTTTTTACGCTGTTCGTCCATTTTTTTAGCGTCCTTCTGCTCAAGGCCTATCGTCGGCCGCGGGAGGTTACCTGGCTTTCGGGAATGGGGTTACTGGGACTGGCTCTGACCTTCGGATTCACCGGTTATCTCCTGCCGTGGAACGAGCTTGCCTACTTTGCCACGAGGGTGGGAACGGAAATCCCCGGGGCGGTCCCGCTCGTAGGATCCTTTCTGCGGCGGCTCCTGCGCGGCGGCGACGATGTCACCGGCGCGACGCTCACGCGCTTTTATGGCATTCACGTGGCGATCCTGCCGGCGCTGACCACGCTCTTTTTGGGACTGCATCTTTTTTTGGTTCAGAAGCATGGGATGAGCGTGCCGCCGGACGTGGAGCGGCAAAGCAAAGAGAAAAAAGTGATGCCCTTTTTCCCTAACTTTCTACTGCGCGATCTGGTGGGTTGGCTAACGGCCCTCGCCATTCTGGCTGCATTGGCGGCATTTATTCCTGCGGAGTTGGGCAAGAAGGCGGATCCCTTCCAACCTGCCCCGGTAGGCATCAAGCCCGAGTGGTATTTCATGTTTATGTTTCAGACGCTCAAGTTTCTGCCCAGCTATATCCTCGGGATCGAGGGTGAGATCCTGGGGGTTTTGGGCTTCGGGTTGGGCGGTCTGTTCCTGGCTCTGATACCCTTTCTCGACCGGCGGACGGCGCGCGGTGAGACGAGCCGTTTGTTTACCTGGATCGTCATCGCCATCATAGCGTACATGGTAGTGCTCACCTATCTGGGCTACACCGTGAGCCCGACAAAGTGAGATAGAATGGATTGCTTGGCGGGAGCGTCTAAAGGTTCAGCAGAAAAAAAAGGAAGGAGAGACAACTATGAATAGCAAATTCATGGGCTTTACGACCGCGACGGTGATCGTTGTTGGGCTCGCGCTGTGGCTTGACGCGAAGCTGGCCCTGGGCGGCGAGGTCCCCGTCCCCCCGGACTTTTTTTATGAAGAGACCAAGCCGCTCGATCCGGTCCCTTTCAGCCACAAATCTCATGTGACCGGAAAGAAGCTCCAATGTCCGGAGTGTCACACAAAGCCCTTCCAGATGAAAAAATTGGCCGCTTCTCCGCAAATGACCATGAAGGTGCTCAACGAAGGGGAATTTTGCGGCAACTGCCATAACGGCAAAAAGGCTTTCTCGACCAAAGAGGCCAAAGACTGCGCGAAGTGCCACCGGAAGAAGTAGTAAGAGGGAGATTGAGGTGAAATGAAAGGAGAAAGTTCATGCGTGTTTACACTGGTGTCTTGACAGGTCTAACTCTTTTGCTGCTGTCGCCTTTATCCTACGGCGCAGAAGGGGCAAAGAGCCTTTATACGAACCGCTGCCAGGGGTGTCATGGGCCGGACGGGAAAGGTAGTCCGACCATGGCCAAGGCCTTGCAGGCTACTATCCCTAATCTCACCACAAAAGAGATGGGAAAGAAACCTGATAAAGAGCTGTTAGAGGCCCTGTCCAAAGGGAAGGGAAAAATGCCGCCGCAATCCGGCCTGAGCGACAAGGAGCTAAAGGATCTCATAGTCTACGTGCGAGACCTCTCCAAAGGCAAATAAGGCAAGTAAAATGGGCCGGGGCCCAGAGACAGAATATGGCCAAGTGGAGAGAGGCAAAATTTCAGCTTGCTCGATCCCTGGCCGGAAAATTGATCCTGGGATTCCTTATTATAGCCGCCCTTGAGGCAATGGTCCTCGGGGCGGTCGGCTTTTACTTCCTCCGTCGAGCCATTGCCATCAATCGCCAGCTGGAGGAGATCAGCCTCTCGCTGGAAGCAACTCGGTCCTTAAGCCTGGATTTATCCCAGGTTTCACAACCCATAGATGAATACCTATTAGGCGGCGGCTACACGCCGACCCTCGACAAGTTCCGTGATGCCCTGTCTGTCGTCAAGACCAGCCTGAAGAGCTGTGGCTCGGCTGTGTGCCACGGCGCCGCTAAAGAGCCACAACAGATGGCAGCCGTGCTCTCCCCGCTGATTGCCGATGTCCAGGAGAAGGGCACAGCTATTTTCGAGAGCAAAAAAGCGGGCCAAGAGCCAATCCGACTGAGAGGAGAGGTAGAGAGCTTGGCTACCCAAACTCAAGGCCTGATGGATACGATGTCGTCGGCTCTATCTGAAAGGGTTAAAGTCCTCCGCAGAGAATCCGCGCAGATCGGCCAGAGGACGATCCTGCTTTTCTTTTTCTTTACTTTCCTGTCGCTTGGCGTAACTGCCGCTGTTGCCTTTGCTGTGGCGCGGCACATTACGGTCCCTGTTCGCGACCTCCTTCACGGCACACGGAGGATTATGGAGGGGGATCTGGAACACCGGGTAGAGGCCAGGGCCCGTGATGAGATAGGAGAGTTGGCTACCTCCTTCAATGCTATGGTGCGGACGCTTAAGGACTACAAGGATCGCATTGACGATTACAGCCGCTCCCTGGAAGAAAAAGTTCGCGTTCGAACGGAGGAATTGAAGAAGGCGCAGGAGTCTTTGCTTCAGTCAGAAAAATTGGCCTCGATCGGTCTTCTGGCCTCGGGGGTTGCACACGAACTGAATAATCCGCTGACCAGCATCCTCATGAATATCAATCTGCTGATGGAGGAAGTACGTGACCAGGCCAATATTCACACGGAACTTAAGCGTATTAGCGATGACACCCTACGCTGCCGGCGAATTATCGACGATCTCAGAGATTTCTCGCGCCGCCATGAACTCGACATCCGCTCGTCCGACCTCAACGATGTGGTCGGCAGTACTCTTGGATTGATTAAGCACCAGCTGGAGCTCCACGGGATCGCCCTCCGGCAGGATTTTTCTTCAGATCTCCCTCTGATGTCGTTCGATCCAGATCGGATGAGACAGGTTCTGATGAATGTTTTTGTCAATGCGATTCAGGCGATGCCTCGCGGGGGGAGCCTGACCGTGGAAACCGCGCTGCGCGAAGGCTTAGTTGAGATCGCGGTCCAAGATAGCGGAGCGGGTATTCCGCGCGACATCCGAGACAAGATCTTCGATCCCTTTTTCACTACAAAAGAAGCGGGGACAGGTTTGGGACTTTCGATCGTTTATAGGATAATGCAAGAACACGGGGGGAGGATCGAGGTGGAGAGCCGAACTGCTGAGGAGATGGAAACAGGCTCGTCAGGGTCCGTAGGTACGACGATTCGCCTTTATATACCGTTGAAAGCCGTCAGCAATCAGTAATCAGAGGTGAGCTATTAGCTACCGCATAAGTAATGTCCGAGCGTGTCATCCTGAGCGACTAGGGGGAGCGAAGGATCTCTTCGAGATTCTTCGGTCGCTCCGCTCCCTCAGAATGACATGACTCACCGTGGTGACTAGGACTTTAAAAGTCCAGGAATCAATAAAACGATAAAGCGCGAGATTCATGGAGACCACCGAGAAGAAGATCAAGGGAAGAATCCTCGTTGTCGACGACGAGGAGCGCATCTGTGAGGCAGTGGAGAAGGCCCTGGAGCGGATCGGGTACGACGTAGAGAGCAGCCTGGATGCATTTGTTGCGTGGGAGAAA
>MGRY01000165.1:0-4566 GCA_001799045.1 Deltaproteobacteria bacterium RIFCSPLOWO2_02_56_12
GCTTTTGGGCCCGGGCAATGGCGGTCCACGCCAAGGATATCCTGCAGGAGGCCCGCCGCTTCGGCACGTTGCGCGAGGCGGTGGCGGACTGCGGCCTGGTGGTTGGAACCACCTGCCGCAGCGGCCTTTACCGCGGCCACAGCCGCTCGCCGCGGGAAGTGTCGCAGTCGATCCTCTCTTCAGCCCGCAGCGCCAAGTGCGCCCTTATCTTCGGTCCGGAGGATCACGGACTCAGCAACCGGGACTTGAAATATTGCCAGTGGCTCGTCACCATCCCGACCCACCCGGACTACTCTTCTCTGAATGTGGCCCAGGCCGTGATGATCTGCCTGTATGAGCTTTCCCTGGCCGCGCTGGAAAAGGTCCCGCAGGAAATGATTTCCCGCGCTTGCGCAGAAAACATCGAGCGCCTCTTTGACAGAATGCGCTCCTCCCTGCTAAAGATCGGTTTCCTGGATCCGCAGAACCCGGAACATATTCTCTTGGCCCTGCGACGTCTCTTGGGCCGGACGGGCCTGGAAGAGAGAGACGTGGGCATATTGAACGGTCTGTTTCGTCAGATTGAATGGTACGCGGCAGAGGGGTGGAAGGTGGTAGAAGAAAAACAGAGAAAAGGATTAAAAATCAGATAAGAGGAGAAGCTATGGATTTAACCGAAGATGATGTGCTTGAGATCTTAAATCTCATAGAAAAATCGAGCTTTGACTTCCTCCAATTGCAGATGGGGGACCTGAAGCTGGTTGTGAGTAAGGGGGGATACATGGGCAGCGCGCCTGTGGCCGCCTTCAGTGATCCCCAACCTGCGGCCGGTCCCGCGGTTGCCAGCGAACCTGCGCCTAAAGCCAGGGAAGCGGAGGTGAAGACCCAAGCGGAACAGCCTCAGCCGAAAGCCAAGGCCGTTGTCCGGGATGGGACCGTGCCTATCAATGCGCCGATGGTGGGCACGTTCTATATCACGCCGGAGCCGGGGGCGCCTCCTTTCGTCGAGGTGGGCGGTAACATCGACGAGGATACGACCGTCGGTCTCATCGAGGTGATGAAGGTCTTCAATGCTATAAAGTCCGGCGTCCGAGGGGTCGTTGAGGAGATCTGTGTCCAAAGCGGGCAGTTTGTCGAATACGGCCAGACCGTCATGCTCGTAAAACCAAGAGGCAAAGGGTAAAGCCGGATGGCCATCACGCGCGTCCTAGTGGCCAACCGAGGGGAGATCGCGCTGCGCGTCATCAAGGCGTGCCGGGCCTTGGGAATAAAATCGGTCCTGGCGGTCTCGGCAGCCGACCGTGAGAGCCTGCCTTCGAAGGAAGCGGATCGCGTTGTGTGCATCGGCCCGGCGCGCGCTGCGGACAGCTATTTGAAGGTAGAGGCCCTCATCGCCGCCGCCCTGGGGACCGGCTCGGATGCTATCCACCCGGGATACGGCTTTCTCGCCGAGAGGCCTGAGCTGGCTCGAGCCTGCGAGCAGAACAAGGTACAGTTCATCGGGCCGCGCCCCGAGAGCATCCTTAAGATGGGCAATAAACTGCTGGCCCGGGAGATCGTCCGCGGCTACGGCATTCCGATAATCCCGGGCTCGGAAAAGGTCCATAGCTTTCAAGAGGGCCTGCAAATCGCAAAAGAGATAGGCTTGCCAATTTTGATCAAGGCCGCTGCGGGCGGCGGTGGACGGGGAATCAAGATCGTCACGGAGAACGGGGAGCTCCAGGGGGCCTTTGAAACGGCCGCTGCGGAAGCGCGCGCGGCTTTCGGCGATGAGACGCTCTACATCGATCGCTACATCCCTAACGCGAGGCATATCGAGGTCCAGGTGCTCGGCGACCGCTTTGGAAATGTGATTCACGCCGGCGAGCGCGACTGCTCATTGCAGCGCCGCCATCAAAAAGTCATCGAAGAGGCTCCAGCCTATTCCATTTCTGACGCGCTCAGGGAGGAGATCCGCGCGGCCGGCGTCATCATCGCTAAAAACATGAAGTACGAAAATGCCGGGACCGTGGAATTCATTCTGGACCAGGACCAGGAACGGTTTTACTTCCTCGAGATGAACACCCGGATCCAGGTCGAGCACCCGGTCACCGAGGCGATCACCGGTATCGACCTGGTGCAGGAGCAGATCCGGATCGCCAACGGCCATGCGCTGACTCTTTCCCAGTCCCAGGTGCAATTCAGCGGGCATGCGATCGAATGCCGGATCACCGCCGAATCGGCCAAAGACGGATTCCGGCCCTGTCCCGGACAAATCACCCGGTGGCAACCCAGCTCCGGAGCTGATATACGCGTGGACAGCCACGGCTATGCCGGCTACACGGTCCCTCCCTTCTATGACTCGCTGCTGGCCAAGCTGATCGTCCGAGGGGAGAATCGGGTGAAAACCGTCGCGCGGATGCAGCAGGCGCTCGCGAGCTTTGTAGTCTCCGGCATTGAGACCACTATCCCCTTTCTCCGCCTGCTCGTATGCCAGCTTGATTACATAAAAGGAAATGTGAACACGAAGTGGCTGGAAAAGTTCCTGGCCACATCCTCCCTGCTTGAGTTAGGAGCTGAATAAAGGTCCAACCGGGAGCAGCAATGATGAGTGAGGTTAAGTTCGTCGACACCACGCTGCGCGACGGTCATCAGAGCCTTTGGGCTGAAAATATGACCACGGGCATGATGCTGCCCGTCGCCAAGCGGATCGACGACGCGGGATTCGAAGCGATAGAGCTTATTTCCAGCTCGCACCTGAAAAAATGCGTGCGCGAGCTCAAAGAGGATCCCTGGGAGCGAGTCCGGCTCATCGCGAAGCGCGTCACCAAGACCCCTCTCCGGCTCATCGCCGGCAGGGTCAATACCTTCGAGATCACGCCGCATTCCGTCTACCGGCTCTTTCTCGAGCGCATGGCCGCAAACGGGTTGCGTCAGGCCCGGATATCGGACGAGTGGAACGACCTCTCAAGCTGGCAGCGCAAAGTGCAGTTCTCCCGAGAGATAGGGTTGGACCCTATCGTGAATATCATCTATTCGGTTTCCCCCAAACACACGGACGAGTACTTCGCGGAAAGGACGCGTCAAGCCGCCTCCCTGCCTCTTTACCGGCTCTGCCTGAAGGACCCGGGAGGGCTCTTGACGCCGGAGCGCACGCGGGCGCTCGTTCCTTCGATCTTAAAGAATAGCAAAGGCATCCCTGTGGAGCTTCATACGCACTGCACCACGGGCCTCGGGTCGCTGTGCGCTCTGGAGGCGATCAAGCTCGGGATCAAGACGGTGAACACCGCCATCCCGCCTCTTGCCGATGCCTCCTCCAACCCTTCGCTCTTTAATGTGGCCAGGAACGCACGCGCCCTGGGCTACACGCCGGCCATCGACGAAGAGCTGCTCAAGCCGGTAGCGGAGCACTTCACTTTTATTGCCAAACGGGAAGGCTTTCCGATCGGGGCGCCGGTCGAGTACGATTACTCTCAATACCTCCACCAGGTGCCTGGAGGGATGGTTTCCAATCTCCGCCATCAACTCCGCAAGGTGGGAATGGAGGAGAAGGTGGGAGATGCGCTGGAGGAAGCCGGCCGCGTGCGCGCTGAATTCGGCTACCCGATCATGGTCACACCCCTCTCTCAATTCGTCGGCAGCCAGGCCGCTATCAACGTCATCGTTGGAGAGCGCTACAAGGAGGCGACCGATCAGGTCATCCAGTACGCGCTGGGACTGTGGGGCAAAGAAGGAAGCACTACGATGGATCCCAACGTCAAGGACAAGATCCTCAGCCGCTCCCGCGCCAGGGAACTGGCCAGGTGGGTGCCCCCGGAGCCATCCATCGAGGAGGTGCGGCGCAAAATAGGAGGGGCCGGAGTCTCGGACGATGAGCTGCTGCTGCGCTGGCTGCTGCGCAAAGAGGAGATTGAAGCCATGCGCTTGGCCGGCCCGCCGAAGGAGTACGTCACCGCGAGGCATCCCGTGATCACATTGATTGAGGAGCTGACCAGGCGAAAAGACTATAGCCGGATCCAGGTGCAAAAATCCGGATTATCGCTTACCCTTGGAAAAACAAGTTAATAGTTATTAGATACTGGTTTATTGGTAATTTTTAACTAATAACCAGTAACGAGTAACCAGTAACCAAAATAAGGAGGTAACCCCATGGAAGTCATTGCTATCGATGTGCACATTCACCTTTGCGACGAGCTGACGCTGAAAGCAAAGGGCGCGCGGGTCCAGCAGATGGCGCGCTACTTTGGCAGGGAGCGCAAGCCTGTTTCGATGGACGAGCTGGCCGACCAATACCGCCAGCGCAAGATGATGGCCGTAATCATGAACACCAGGGACGAGACCGTGACCGGCATGGCCCCCGTGCCTAACGATCATGTTGCCGAATATGTGCGCAAGTATCCTGATGTGTTTTTGGCCTATGGCGCCATCGATCCGTGGACGGGCAAGCTTGCCTTGGACGAAATCCGCCGCTGCAAGGAAGAGCTGGGCCTGCATGGCATCGGCGAGCTCAACCCGGCCAGACAACACTTCTACCCCAACGACACGCGCTTCTACCCGCTCTGGGAGGAGGCACAGAAGCTTGGCCTGCCTATTTTGTTCCACGGCGGC
>MGRY01000165.1:4691-8791 GCA_001799045.1 Deltaproteobacteria bacterium RIFCSPLOWO2_02_56_12
CCCTGGACAGCGGAAAGCCTCGCCATCTGCCGGCACAAGAGCAATTATTACATCGACCTTTCCGGCTGGGCGCCGAAGTATTTCCCCGCCGAGCTGGTCCATAACGTCAACACGCTCCTTCAGGACAAGGTGATGTTCGGTTCCGACTGGCCGGCGATCGGTGTCGAGCGCTGGATGGAGGAGTTTCAGCAGCTCAATATAAAGCCAGAGGTCAGGCAGAAGATACTCCTGGATAACGCGAAGAAGTTTTTAGGCTTGAATCTCTAGATAAAACTTCAAACTGTCTTTGCCTCGGCCTGCGAAGAAGAGAGAGGTACCCATGAGGCGATCTGACATGCTTTTTGCTATAGCGGCGTTTTTATTTCTGCTGTGCGGTTACAATCTGTGGGGCGCCGAGCCGGTAGAACTCAAAATCAATTACGGCGCGGTCAGCGCGGCGTATAGCCCTGTGTGGATCGGCCATGAGGAAGGGCTTTTTGCCAAATACGGCTTCAAAACGGATCCCAAACTTATCGGGGCTGCGACCGAAGTGCAGGCCCTGCTTGGGGGAAGTCTCGACATCGTCAACGGCGGTCCCGAGTTGGTTGACGCCCGCCTGCAGGGCGCCGACGTGTTTTATGTCGCGGGGATGGTCAACCGCTTTGTCTTTTCCCTTTACAGCAGGCCGGATCTGCAAAAGCTCGCCGATCTCAAGGGAAAAGCCATCGGGGCGACCCAGCCCAATTCATCGACCGACTTTGCCTCACGGATCCTGCTCAAAGAGGCGGGGCTCATCCCCGGGAAGGACAGCCAAATCCTTTACGTGAAAGGGGTGCCGGAAATTCTCGCCGCCATCATTCAGGGGACCGTGGCTGCCGGGATCCTGTCGCCTCCCACGACACTGAAGGCGCGCCAGGCCGGCCTGAAAGAGCTGGTCAATATCACGGAAAAGAACATTCCGGTTATTCAAGCCGGCGTGGGGACCACAGGGGCCTTCATCAAAAACCATCCCGATCTCCTAAAGCGTTATCTTCAGGCCTATGTGGAGGCATTGAAGTTTATTCGCAGCGAACCCGCAAAGACGAAGAAGGTGATCGCCAAGTTCACCAAGACGACGAGCCAGGATGATCTCGATGAAAGCTACCGTTCTTTCTTAGTGGCCTGGGAAAAATCCCCCTATGTATCCACTGCTGCGATTCAAACCCTAATCGATTTTTCCCAACACCCGGCGGCAAAATCGGCAAAGCCCAATCAATTCATCGACAATGCCTTCATTGCCGAACTGGAGCGTTCCGGATTTATCGAACAGGTTTACCGGCAGTAAGAGAGGTAGAAACAGTCGCGCGTGCGCACGACGGAGCAGGCGCTGCAAATGATTAAAGAGGCGCAAGGAAGATAGGCCGCTAAAAAAAGTAGCAACTAAGCGGAGGCAACTATGGCAACCAGCGGGAAAGTCAAGTTCGGCACCGGTCTCAAGATCAAACAGGTCGGAAGAATGGATCTTCCAGGCGGCGGCTTGGTGGCCGTGGAGAACGGATATGCCTATGTGGGCCACATGGACCCCCCCTACGGCACCTCGATCGTCGATGTGCGCGATCCTAAACACCCCAAGCTCGTCTCTCAGCTCGAAGTGCCGGAGGGAATCCACTCTCATAAAGTCAGGGTCAGCGGAGACGTGATGCTGGTCAACTACGAGCGGTACAAATCCAATAAAGAGGCTCAGGGAGGACTAAAGATATTCGACATTTCCAACAAAGCCAAGCCGCGCGAAATCGCTTTCTTTAAGGCCGCGGGGAGAGGTGTCCACCGCTTCACCTTTGACGGAAGGTATGCCTACATCTCTCCGTGCATAGAGGGATACGTCGGTAATATCGTAATGATCCTGGACCTCAAAGATCCCGCTAGACCGCAAGAGGCCGGACGCTGGTGGATGCCCGGACAATGGATCGGAGGCGGCGAAACTCCCGCGTGGGAAGGAACAGCGCACCGCTGCCACCACCCGATCAGGAGGGGCAACCGGCTCTACGTGAGCTACTGGCATGGCGGCTTCGTCATCCTCGATATCTCCGACATGAGCAAACCCAAACTGGTAAGTCATCTTGACTGGAGCCCGCCCTACCCTGCCCCCACCCACACAACGCTTCCCATGCCTTGGAAGATCATGGAGCGGGACATCATGGTGGTGACCGATGAAGAGGCGCAGAAACTGACGCCGAAACCCCTGGCTTTTTTGTGGATAGTGGACATCACTGAAGAGACGCGCCCCATCCCCATCTCGACCTTCATGCTGCCGGATGACAGCGCGCCAGGCCCGGACGACCGCTTTGGCGCCCACCAGCCCGCCGAACAGGTCCGCAGCGCCACCCTCTATGTCACCTGGTTCTCAGGGGGGCTCAGGGCCATTGATATTTCGAACCCTTATTTACCAACAGAGGTCGGCTTTTACGTCCCCCTCCCCGGGAGGGGACAAAAGACAGTCCAGAGCAACGACGTCTATCACCGCGAGGATGGCCTGCTTTTCCTCATCGACCGGTTCGACGGGCTGGAGATCTTGGAGAGCCAATTATAAATGGGGTTGAGGAAAACCATAGAATCGCGTCTGACAACAGTAGAGCGGGGCATCAAGTCACTCCAAGCGAGTGACGCGGCGATTATAAGGTCGATGCGGGACGGTTTTTCCCAGATGGAAAGCCGCTTTGTACACATGGAAAGCCGCTTTGACCAGATCTATAACCACGTCGATGGATTTATGAAGCTTCACGAGACGCTCGATATCGAGTTCCGGGTTATCAAGGAGCAGGTACGACGCCTTGAGGATCGCGTAGAACACCTGGAAGCCACCGGAAGAAGCTAGATAATTGAAGACCCCTTTCTTCTCCCCGTGCCGGCCTACCACGCTTTGCGCAGGTTCTCCAGGCCTTTGAGATAATCCGCTTCCTCCAGATTGCTTTCCACCCCGTATTCTGCCAGTACGGTTATCATCCGGCCTACGGGCAGGCTTGCGAGTTCCGCTGCTTTCCCCAGCGAAACCTCGCCTTTCTTGTATCTCTCTATAGCCAGCATGACGCGGCCTTTGTATACGACCTCCCGGACGGCTTTAGAGAGGTCCTCTTTCCCTTCCTTGGCCAATTTATGCAGGAAGGCGTAGTCTTCTTCATCCATCCTTATGCTTACGGTTTTCGGCATATCTATTTCACCTCCAGTTTTGATATCGCGTCTTCGACAATCCCCCTTTTGTACCTTCCGTATCTCACAAGGGCAACCAGCTTGAGATGTGCCTCGTCCTTGCTCACAATCCCTTCCTCATACAACTGAATCAGGATGTCGATGGCAGTCGTAAAGGGGATTTTCAGCAGTTTGCACGTTTGTATCGCCCTGCCGTCGTCTGTGGCAAAGAGTTTAGCCTTGGCGGATAAAGCCAGAGTAGACAGGGGTCAGACAGGGGTCAAGTCTGCTCTTGGCTTTTAAGCAGGAAGCCTCAATTTGCTGAAACGAGAACCCCCACCTTCCCTTTCTGCCCTCATCTACGCAAGAGAAAACCCGGCTGGGCAGACCCAGTCGGGCGATGATGCGGAATCAACAGATGTGACCGTATCGGGAGACCCAGCCGAAGCTATTTCCGCGTAAAATAAGGCAAAATCATTAAGAAGACAACAGGCAAGCCCTTCGGGATCTCAAATGGCAAATTGTGGTTCGATAAGCTCACCACCCTGAGGGAACCCGAAGGGCAAATCTCAAATAGGAAAAGAAAGAGAGGCAAAAGGGGAAAATCGTGACTCGTGATCGTGTATCGTGTCCACGGGGGTAGGTGAAAGGATACGAGATAAAGCTTCCATCAAAACTCTAGTTCCCTCAATGGCACAACGATGCTATGGCCCTTTAGCTTTTTCACCATCACCTCATCCGCAGTGATAAGCGGGTAGCCCACTTGCTCGGCCAAGGCTACATAGAGGGCATCATAGATCGTAATCTTGTAGGCCCAGGCGATAGCGTTGGCTTTACGCAATAGCTGAAAATCAGTGGCGGTGATTTTGAGGTGCATATCTTCGAGCCCAGCTAGGGCTCTTGCTCCGTGCTCCTCCTTTGCCTTTGAACCGAAGCGAATAGCGTTGAGCACCTCC
>MGRY01000165.1:8982-9142 GCA_001799045.1 Deltaproteobacteria bacterium RIFCSPLOWO2_02_56_12
CGTCATGTAGTCGTGCTGGGTGAAGTTCAGGAACTTGGTCTCGTCGTCGGCGTTGATGTCCGAGATCTTGAGGAGGTAGCGCTCCTCCTCGGCCAGGGACTTGCCGATGAGCCCCTTGAGGCGCGCGTACTCGTAGACCGGCGTGCCGGGCAGCGCCTGG
>MGRY01000166.1:0-1681 GCA_001799045.1 Deltaproteobacteria bacterium RIFCSPLOWO2_02_56_12
GCTGCGGACCAGCCCTTCGGGATCTCAAATGGCAAATTTCAAATCTCAAATTTGAGATCTGAGATCTGCAATCTGAGATTCCGAGCGGAGCGAGGACAAGGCACTGCTCCATCGGCCGCAGCCGAGAGCACGTTCCCCGGGGCTCTTGAGGTGCAAGTCTCGGAAGAGTCGTCCCCGAGGGAGCGGGCAGGCCCTATTTGAAGCCTAGGCAAAGGAGGGAGTCTTATGGCTATTAAGCCCGGCTGGGAAGGCCGCTATTTCGAAGATTTCGAAGCGGGAGATATCTATCGCTGCCGCCTGGGACGGACGATCACCGAGGCGGACAACATTTGGTTTACGCTGCTGACCAACAACACGAACCAGATCCACTTCAACAATGAGTACGGCAAGCGCACCGAATTCGGCAAGTGCCTGGTGAACAGCGCCCTGACCCTGGCCATCGTCGCGGGCATGGGCGTCGCCGACGTCAGTGAAAACGGCTTCGCCCTCGGCTGGGACGAGATCAAGCTCCCCAATCCGGTCTTTGCGGGCGACACGGTCTATTCGCAATCCGAGGTCGTCGAGAAGCGCGAGTCGAAGTCGAAACCCCAGTGGGGGATCGTCAAGGTGCGCACGCGCGGAATCAATCAGGACGGCAAGGTGGTGATCGACTACGCGCGCAGCGTCATGGTGTGGAAGCGCGCCCACGCCCCCAAGCGCGATCTGTTCCCCGAGATTAAGGACGAAGCCAAGTAATCGGAGGGAAACGATGATGCAGGAACAGATCAACCATCGGGCCCTGGAAGGCATCCGGGTGGTCGCCTTCGAGCAAGTCCTGTCCGGTCCCCTGGGCACCTGCCTCCTTGCAGACATGGGGGCGGAAGTGATCAAAGTCGAGCGGCCCGGGGTAGGAGACGTTATCCGGCATTGGGATTCCGTGGTCCGGGGGCTCTCTTCCGGCTACGTGTGGCTTAACCGGAATAAGCGGAGTCTGACAGTTGATGTAAAAAAGGATGCAGGAAGGGAAATCCTTCACCGCTTGAGCGCAAAGGCAGATGTTTTTTTCGAGAATTATGCCCCTGGAGTCGCGGAACGTCTGGGTCTGGGTTATGAAAAACTCAGCCGGTTAAACCCGCGCCTTATTTACTGTTCGCTTTCCGGTTATGGTCAAGACGGTCCCTACCGCGACGTGAAGGCCTATGATCTGCTGATTCAGGGAGAGGCCGGTATCATCGCCACCACAGGTTATCCCGACAAGCCCGCCAAGGCGGGCATAGCCATCGCCGACATCGCCGCCGGCATGTACGCCGCGCTGGGCATCTTGTTCGCGCTCTACCAGCGCGAGAAAAGCGGCCGGGGCCAATTGATTGACGTCTCGATGTTCGACTCGATTCTATCCTGGCTGGGTTACTTCCCGCATCACTTCTGGCACGCCGGGGAAGAGCCCGCGCGCGTCGGCATGCGTCACCACTACGTCACCCCCTACGGTCCTTATCTGGCGAAGGACGGTGAGTACGTCAATCTTGCCGTCGCCACGGCACAGGATTGGAAAGTGTTCTGCCGCGACGTGATCGAACATCCGGATCTGTTGGCAGATCAGCGTTTCGCGACGGTCGAAGGGAGACGGGAGAACCGCAAGGCGCTGGAAGAGATGATCGAGAAAATCTTTCTCGAGCGGGATCATGGCGATTGGCTGGAGCGG
>MGRY01000166.1:1740-2875 GCA_001799045.1 Deltaproteobacteria bacterium RIFCSPLOWO2_02_56_12
CAGCGCGCTACGGATGTCTGACAGCCAGGCGCGTTATGATCGCATCCCGGATTTGGGGGAGGACACGGAACCTATACTGAAAGAACTTGGCTACGACGATAACGCTATCGAATCTCTCCGGCGGGATAGGGCGATTTAATACTCAAGCCCTACCGAGGACTGACCTGCAAGAGAAAAATAGGTAGTGGGTCCTTTTCAATCCGCGCGGGCGCGAGGGTTAATGAGAGTCCTTGCGGTATTTGACCTACCCCCTAATTCACAGCTTTCTTTTTTCCCCTTGACAACCTAAAACATTCCTTAATATAAGGAAGATGCTCGCAGGTAAAATCTCCTCAACCCTTTGATATCCGCGAAAGAGGTAGAGGGATGAGAGGACAATGTTGGGTTCAGTTAATCCAAGGCTTGGGAAAGAAGGAGGTGCCTTATGCCTAATGTGAGAGGACTAAAGGCCGCAGACATCATGCATAAAGGAGCAGAGACGATTTCTAGCAGCGCGACAGTCGCCGATGCTTTACAAAAGATGCAAAAGCTAAAGGTTTCCAGCTTGGTCGTCGAACGGAGAAACAAGGATGACGCATACGGCATCCTTACTAAGACGGATATCGTCACTAAGGTGGTTGAGGCCGGTCCAAAGAGAAAAAATCTTTCCAAGGTCAAGGTCTTCGAGATCATGAGCAAGCCCTTGGTCACGGTCCCCCCTGGTCTGGCGATCAAATACTGTATAAGGCTAATGAAGAAATCAGGTGTGACACGTGTGCCAGTTTTTGACGGCAAGCAGATTGTCGGCATTCTGAGCATGACCGACGTATTCAATCACTCCTAGCGACTTGTGATCCGAGTGTGAGGATCAGCCTCAGCAGAAAATCGCTCGGACGACGCACAGAGCGTGTCGACAACGGCCGCGACGGCCGGTGGGGGATCCGTACAATTCTTGAATGGTGCGAGTCGCTCATAGATATCAGTGGCTGCATCGTGAAAGCCTGTCGGCAGGCCGGCGGCCTCGAAGGTTGCCGCGATCTCTCTCATCTCGCCCACGAACCGCCATGCCTTGGGCGCTGAGACCTCGGCGGCGTAAATGGTCCGGCGCTCGAGGTCGGGCTGGGAGAGGGCCCATTCTTCAAGCAGAGCTTTGTCG
>MGRY01000166.1:2957-6071 GCA_001799045.1 Deltaproteobacteria bacterium RIFCSPLOWO2_02_56_12
GAGCGGAGGCGGCCCCTGGCTTTTCGCCGATGGCCCTGGCATCAAGCATGCTCCCGGAAAATAGGTCGGCCACTTCCGAGGCACGGGCCCCGGAGAGATAGAGGCGAGTTGTTCCCGCCCGTTTTACGGGCGAGCCAATGATGCCGCCATCTACGAAACTCGCCCCGGCTTTGGTCACTGTCGCGCCGATCTGCTGGGCCGTGGCTCGAGAAACCGCGTTGGCGTCCACATAAATGCCGCTGAAATTGTGCTCCGCTACGCTCCGGGCGAGCTCCAGCGCCGCATGGGGCGGGCAGACAGCAAGAACGACATCGCTCGCCCGGACCGCATTGGTTAGATTCTCCACGTCAACCAAGCCGGCCTGCCGAGCCCGATCTTGGGTTGCCTTGCTACGTTGACGCGAGGCCCAGATGACGCGGGCGCCGCTCGCAGCGGCAGCCGCGCCAATGGTAACGCCCATATTACCTGGATGCAGCAGCGCGACAGTCTTGAAGTTCATGATCAATTCCTCCTGAAGCATGATTCCTTGAAAATCCTAGCCATGAGCGAAAAGTATTAGACAATAACACTGGGAGTCAAGAAGAAATAAGTATTATGTCCCCGGAATCCGAAGGTACCAAAGGATCGAGAGTTTGCAGCGACTGCCCGGTTTGAGGTAAAATAGAATATATCGTGGGCGTCGACATATTTGGAGAACTGAACTTCACACGTTCGTTGAGGTAGATAATGGCTGCAAATGTCTTAAAGAGAATCGGCTTTTTGACTCCGCTGGCTGGGTTGATACTCCTCCTGGTGTTGGTAAATCTGCTCTTGAGTCTTGGCAATCAATTTCTCCGCCTGCAGGTCACCGAGCGCCAACAGTTCATCACTCAAAGTATCCAACTGGAAGGACTCCACCGGGAAATCGTGACGGCTCTAGCGAGCGTCGCCGTAAAAAACAATGACGAACAGATCAAAAATCTGCTCGCGTCCCAGGGCATCAGCATTGTCGGCAATCCCAGGGCGGCGGGCGGCGCAAAGTAGTCTTTATGGAAAACGAATCGCAGACAACGGAAAAAATCCGAGATAATGACGCGGCGAAACCCGGGCCCGGCGAAAGACGCGTCTCGAGTCTTCCACTGATTCTAACCGTCGTTTCCCTGCTTGTCTGGTTTGGCTTCCAAGCCGTGCAGCTTGTACTTGAGCGAAGTGATCTGAGCCAGTTGAAGGGGAACCTCGAAGCGGCGATGCAGGAGGCGCAAAAGGCTCGGGCGCAGATAGAGACGCTCATAACTAAAACCGCCGAGCTTGCGAGCCAGGGCAATGCAAGCGCCAAGACCGTGGTCGAAGAGCTCGAAAGGAAAGGCATTCCGATCAAAGCCGCCGCGCAGCCTTCGAAGTAGATACAACATTGAAGTCTGACCGTGGTTGACCGATTGACCTGTCGTGGAATTATGTCAGGGGATGGAAACCGTTGTCCTGACGATGACTTGCCGGAGATTCCGGCCCCACACCAGAGGAAAGAATAGTTTCATAGATATCCAGAACTCCGGCATCTTCCAGATGGAGGAAATGCCCCACGCCATTGACGACTATCATTTCGCAATCAGGGATTTGGGAAGCAAGAAATTTAACGTCTTCCAGGTCAATGATAGTGTCTTTCTCCCCGTTTAACAGGATCGTCTTTGCCTTGACATTTTTTAAATTGACCACCTCGCTTAAACTCTTTGAAGAAATTACAAATAGACCGTGCTCGTAGAACGCCCGCACGCGCTCCTCTTTCATTGCGCGAAATTGACTGATAATTTTCCGCTTGACCGGCGAAGGAAGGTCTTGCCCGAAACACTTTAGTAATACTTCGGCCATTGTTTCGCGGTTTTTCACGTCTACAGCCATGCCTTTTTCGATCATCTCCACCATTTTTCTATTTGGTTTTGTCCCGAGGCTGGCTAACACCAATCTTTTAATCCTGGCGGGATAGGTTGTGTCAAAACCAACCGCAACTACCCCACCCCACGAAGCAGCGCAAAGCGTGGCCTCAACGCTGGTGCCGGTTTTATCCAGCACTGCTTTAAGTATTCCGATCTGCTCGTTAAGCGATACCTGTTCAGAGCCGGAAATAATTTTTGCTTTACCCTGATGGGGAAAATCAAAGAGAACTATTCTATATTTGCGGGAAAAGCGGGAAATAAAAGTTTGCCACATTGCCATGGACTGCTGCACACCGTTCACACAAACGATATGCGGCGCTTTACTTTCATATACCCTGTAGGGAATGAGAAATCTGCCCGTCTCTAACACAGCTTTTACTTGTGAGGCCGTTTTTTTCATCTTAAATCAAATGACAAACCGTTTCCGCACCATCATGGAGCTGATCTACTACGACGGATTCCGCTGTCTCACGTTGCCCGTGAATTTCTCCATACTGTCTCTGGAAATCACCCGAAAATCAAGAAGGAGATCGATATCGCGTCCCCGGAATCACATGGGCCACTAGTAAGACAACCTGCGCCAGACGCCGGCCAGCCAGGGCTGCTGTTCACGCGGCACGCCGGGCGGTCGGTAATAGTGAGTCAGCTCGGCGAACCCCGCGACCGACATATAGCGACGCCAGGTTTCAAGGTCATAATACGCGCCATATCGCCCGTGGTGCCACCCCTCCTCGTTATGGCCGTGCGGATTGGAGCTAAACAGCACACCACCCGGTTTCAGAGTCGTGTGCAGCTCCCGCAACACGCGCGGCAACTCCTGGCCGGGCACATGGAATAGCGCGGCGTTCGCGAAGACGCCGTCGAAACGGCTGCCCGGCAGATCGAGCTTGAGGAAATCCCGCTGCCACACTTTACAGCCGCTGTGCGCGCGCGCCATCGCGGCAAGGCGTCCGGAGCCTTCCAAACCTACCGCGATGTGACCGCGTTCGGAAAACACCTTGAGGTCGCGCCCCGGCCCGCAGCCAAGATCGAGTATGGTGAAAGGCGGCTCACCCTCGATGTATTGCAATAGCGCCTCGATGTTCTGGCTGACGTTGTGGTCCCGCGTGCCTTGCCAAAATTCTTCAGCATGCCGGTTGTAATGTTCCAGCGTGAGATTGGCGATTTTTTCCAGCTCTTGCGGATTCAGTTTCATGGTTGGTTT
>MGRY01000167.1:0-3214 GCA_001799045.1 Deltaproteobacteria bacterium RIFCSPLOWO2_02_56_12
CAAATGGGACGGTAAGAGTCGAGGACCGCCTGCTCTCTGGCCTGCTTGATTTCTTCGGACGCGTCCAAGCTATAAGACCTTTTTAGCCGTCAGAGCCGCTCGATGATTCGATAGGTGCGGCTCTTGGGCTTGAGGGGGACGACGATTCCCAGCTTGACCATGGAGCGGATGTCGCGGTAGGCGGTATCCCGATCCACCTCGCCGACGTTCTGGTAGTCGGCAGTGGAAAACGATTTACCGTGGGAATAGGCGTAGGCCAGGAGCCTCCTTTGGCGGAAGTTGATCGTGGAGGCGCCAAACTGGTTGAGCCATCTCAGGGTGGCCTCGTCGTAGATCGGAGTATTGTGCAAGACGACAGTGAAGAAGAAGCCTTCGGTAGAGAACTCGGGAGGTCTCAGACCATGATGATCCATCTCCTGGAACATTCTGGGGATCCCTTCGCCCATCTCGCGCAAATAACCCAGGTCAGCCAGCGCCCGGACCAGTAGCGGGTTGCGCGCAAAATGAACCCTTTTTTGCTGGCGCAACTGGTCGATGGTGACCGGAGAAGGGGGAAGCCCGGGACTGCGCACCTCGATGCGGTCGTCGAACATCCACACCTCCACCGAAGCCCCGCTCAGGCTGTAGTCTCGATGCGCCACCGCGTTGACCAGGGCCTCTTGCCAGGCGAAGGTAGGGTATTCCAATCGTTCGCGAAAAAAGAGATCATGGAGTATCGTTCTCTCCCGCATCTGCTCTTTGATCCGCCCGACGGCTTCGTCGATCAACCGGGACAGCGGGGCCTCGAAACGGATCCTCTTGATGACATTTAAAGAGCTCCCATGCCGGCGTTCTGTCCCCTCGTATTTGACGAAGTCGATGCCGCAGCGGGGATGCCAGCGGGAGGGATCTTTCGCAAACAGCAGCAAAGCCGCCATGGTGAGGGAGATTTTTTCCCGCGAGTTGTCCACGAGGTGATAGACTTGCCCGAGCAGGCTCCTGGGCTCCCGCAGCTCCTTTGTTTTTTCGGCAAAGTCCTCGATGGCGGCGCTGTCGAGATCCTCCCAGGAGGCGTCCAGGACATGTTGCCGCTCGTAAAAGAAATGTTTCTTGCTTTCCTTCAGGTTCAGT
Source organism: Deltaproteobacteria bacterium RIFCSPLOWO2_02_56_12 (assembly GCA_001799045.1). Lineage (GTDB taxonomy): Bacteria > Desulfobacterota > Binatia > UBA9968 > UBA9968 > UBA9968. Next base: position 1,111 of record MGRY01000167.1, read on the forward strand.
ATCTGCTCCGGCGGGAGCGAGGGATTCTCCGTGGCAATGCGGTAGAAGGTCCTCCCGCCCGCAACCCGGTGGACCTCCATGCTCGGACTCACTTCGAATTTGAGCAGCAAAAGGTTGCCGAGGCGCATTTTCTCGCAGGAGGGATTCAGCGGGGGATTCAGCAGCATCTGTGGGGAGTGGGCCATGGCCTGGAGCTCTTCGGGCTGACAGGGGATGCCGGTTACGCTTTTGTCCGGCTCTACGCCGACCAGGAGCGTGCCGCCATCGGCATTAGCCATTCCCGCAAGCAGGCGCACAAGGTCGCGCGCCAATTGCTCCCCGGGTTTTTTCTGCGCGGCGCCTTTTTTATATTCGTATGCGCTGACGAAATCGAGGAATTGTCCCCGCTCCTGTTTCAGCAGCAGTCCAAGCTCTTCCCCTTGCATAAAACTCGAAACTATTAACTTTTCGCATTCAGTCGAAGAATCTCAACGAGGATCTGAGCCGAAATATAAAGATCATTGAGATCCAGCCATTCTTTGACCGTGTGCATTTCCCTCATTCCGGTTGAAAGGTTTGCCACCTCCAGGCCCTTTTTGTTAAGCACGTTGGCATCGCATCCGCCGCCCGTGGCAGAGGTCTTTGTCTCTATGCCCAGGTTGCGACCGGCGGCGCGGGCCAATTGCACGATAGAAGAGTCTTCGGGGATGTCCATGCGGTCATAGTCCCGTTCGATCTTTGCTTCGACCCCGGCCGAGAAATGTTTGCCGTCCAGTTGCAGCGCGTGGCGCGCCGCCGCTTCCTCGAGGCATCGGAGCATATGCCGGGTCTGCTGTTCCAATTTCTCCTCGCTGTGGCTTCTGGCCTCGCCTTTGAGACGGACCGAGCCGGGGATGATGTTAACGGCTATTCCGCCTTCGATCAGGCCTATGTTGGCGGTTGTCTCGTTGTCGATCCTGCCGAGCCTCATAGTGGAAATAGCCTCGGCGGCAATCTGAATGGCGCTGATTCCTTTTTCCGGGCAGACGCCGGCGTGCGCCTCGAGCCCGTGGATGGAGAATTCCATGCGATTGGCTGCCGGCGCCCTGGTGAAAAGATAGCCGACCAGCCCGCTGTCCAAAACAAAACCCCGGCGCGCCTTGAGACGGGAAACGTCCAGACACTTTGCGCCGACAAGACCGACCTCTTCGCAGATGGTAAATACCACATCCAGGTCGCTACAGGGGAGATTTTTCTCCCGCACTACCCTGAGCGCCTCTAAGATGACGGCGATGCCGCTCTTGTCATCCCCGCCCAGCACCGTTCGCCCGTCGGTTCGAATGATATTGCCCTCCAGCACCGGCACGACGCCTTCTCCGGGAGCGACCGTATCCATGTGGGCGCAGAGGAGGAGGGGAGCGGCGGCGGGCATATTACCGCGAAAATGGGCGATGAGATTGCCAATGCTCCCGCCGACCTTTTCGCCGGCGTCATCAATCCACACCTTTCCTCCGAGCTCTTCGAGCTCCCTTTTGAGGCGCATGGCGATGGCGCGTTCCTTGCGCGACAGGCTGTCGATGCGCACCAAATCGAGCAGCAGATTCTTGAGCCGTTCTTGATTGATCAAAGAAAACCTCGCGCTTAGATTTGCTCCCGGTTATTGGCGTCCAGTCCCTCGATGAGCTTGGTGAAATTCAGTTCAACAAAAAGCTCCCTGAGTTTTTCGCTCTGCCATCCCTGATAATGGAGATCTTTCAACGTTAACTGAATGGGGACATCGGTTCTCACGGTAGCCAATTCGCGGCTCAGGAAGGCGGCGTCTTTACCTGCCACAAGGGCCTTGCGGATGCGCTCTATCCCTTTCAGCCCTGTCTCTTCCAGCTCCTGTAAATGGTCATAGAGATTCTCCAGAGAATGGTATCTCTGGATCAACGCGATGGCTGTCTTCTCCCCGATCCCTTTGACTCCGGGAATATTATCGCTTGGATCCCCCATCAAGCCCATAACCTCGACCACCCGGCGCGGCTCGACGCCGAATTTTTCCTTGACCCCGTCGACGGTGATCCATTTGTCCTTGGCCGTGTCGAGCAGGCTCACTCCTTCACCCACAAGCTGCATCAGGTCCTTGTCTCCGGAGACGATCACG
>MGRY01000167.1:3221-6239 GCA_001799045.1 Deltaproteobacteria bacterium RIFCSPLOWO2_02_56_12
CGTCCTGGGCGGAAAAAAAAGCGGACAGAGTGGCGATGAGATCATCGGCCTCATATCCCTGGAGCTCCAGAACGGCGATATTCATGGCCTGAAGCACCTTGCGGATATAGGGAAACTGGGGAATGAGGTCGGGCGGGGCCTCCGGGCGATTACTCTTGTATTCCTGGTAGAGGTGGTTACGGAACGTCACGCGGCCGGCATCCAGAAGAACTGCCAGATAAACAGGCTGATACCTCTTGAGAAACTTGAGTGTCATAGTCGTAAAGCCGTAGATAGCGTGGGTCGGCAGCCCCGAGGAATTGCTAAGGGGCGGAAGGGCAAAAAAGGCGCGGAAGATATAGGAACTGCCGTCGACGAGATAAACACAAGGATGTTCCGTCATTGGTAATGGTTTTCCCTAACCGGATTAACGTAACAGAGGGGCTGGTCGAAGTCTAGATTGGGGCCGGGTATTGGAAAATGCCCTCCAAGGCTATAGGCCCAAAATTCGCTCCGCATTGGCGTGAAAGATCTTCTCCATCAGCTCATCCGAATAGCCCAATTCTCCCCACTCCCGGAAAATGCGCTCGTACGGGATGCTTGGGTAGTCGCTGCCGAACATGATCTTGTCCTTGAGCCGGCCCTTGATGTCCCGCTTGAGCGCATCGGGGAAGTATTTGGGCGCCCAGCCCGATAGCTCCCACGAGACATTGCCCTTGTGCAGGGCCACGGCGATCATCTCATCCGTCCAGGGCCATCCCGGGTGCGCGGCGACGATGCCGAGATTTGGGAAATCAGCGGCGAGCTGATCGATCGCGGCCGGGTGGGCGTGCCTTATGATCGCGCCCAGGCCGCCGGGCATGCCGGCTCCCATGCCTGTGGTGCCGACGTCGATCATGACCGGAACCCGTAATTTGTTGATCGTTTCCCACAGAGGATAGAACCGCCGGTCGTCGACGGAGAAATGGCCCATGATAGGGTGAAAGTGAAAGCCGAGCATGCCGAGTTTATGGATCGCTTTTTTCGCCTCTTCTATGGCCGCTTCGCCTTTAAACGGGTCGACCGCCCCCCACGCCTGCAAGATCACTCCCCGGTTGTCGTCCCGCATCTTGGCGACGTACTCATTGGAGCAGGGCGGTGTGCCCGCAACGGGTTCAATGTCAAAGGCCACGAGTACGGCCTCGGTCCGGGCCTGCTTGAACTCCTCTATAACCTCCGCCTCAGTCTTGCCCGTCCAGGAGCGGTTCCAGTATTTCGCCAGCGCTTCTACATACGGCCCCTGAGATTTGATCCAGGGATCCGTGTTGGGATAACAATGAAGGTCGATGATTCTCATAGATCTCAGACTCTTATCCGATGACGGAGCGTCCTGTCAATTCCATCGTTGCCCGGTGACTTCCAGTCGCGACTATTGTAGTGTAAGATCACCACATGCGATCTGCACCCCAACGACCTCGGCAGGTCTGAAACGGAGCGCGTCAAAACATTGGGTCAAATAATACTTGCCGGCCTGGTTCTTTTAGCCCGCCTGATCCTTGCGAGTCCATCAGTCGCCCGGGAAGTCCCCGGCCTCAAAGATACCATCAACGACTTTGCCGGGATGATGTCGCAAGCCAGCATTCATGATCTGGAAGAGCGCCTGAATCGCTTCAAAGAACAGACCGGCCGCACCATAGTAGTTCTTACGGTGCATACCCTTGAGGGCGAGGATATGGAAAGCTTTGGCCGCAAAGCCTTTCAAAGTCTGCCGATCAAGGAGAGGGATTTACGGAAATCAATCCTTCTTCTCGTCGCTCTCAAGGAGCGAAAAGTCGGCGTCCAAGTGGGCTCCGAGTTGCGACAACTCTTTCCCGAGCCTGCGGCGAGCCAAAAACTTCTCGCCCATGTGCGTCTCTATTTCGACGGCTACAGACGGGATTTGGGCATTCACGCAGGAGTCAATTATATTTTTCGCGCGCTCAAGGGAGAGGTTCATGTTGACAGCATGACGGAGGAAGAAAGGCTAGAAGAATCGTCGACGAAAGGTGGCGGGGCCGGTGCTATATTCGCTCTATTGTTCGCCCCGTACCTGGCGTTCATGGTCGGCGGATTATGGGGAATTTACGCAACTAAGTTTCGCCTTGAGCGTGGAATGCGCCTCTTCATGGGCGCCCTCTGGGGTGGTGGAACGGCGAAGGTTGTGGCGATCCTTATGGGCCTGATAAGCAGTATCGGTGATGGTTTATGGTTTTTTATCCTGGCCGTTAGCATTCCTCTAGGCGCTTTCGGCAGCCTGACGGAATTTTGGATGTCAGGGGAGTGGAGCGGTATACCGAGGGTGAAGGACAGAATAAAACGGAAGCCTGAAGATAATATGGGAATCTGAGGAGCCGAGGTCGGACCGGGACGCGATGCATTCATGCTTGTTCGACCCCCTCTTGTTCCCGGGTAATTTGAGCCTTGATACTCCAAGGCCGGGGAAATGTCCAGCCCCGCTTCTGTCTGTTCCTCTTAAAGCGGGGTTGTACTGGCTGGTGGCCTGCGATGGTGGGTCGCCTGCTCATACGAGTAGGCGAGCTTTATCATCGCTCCATCGTCGTAGGGCCGTCCCAGGAAGCTGATCCCGGCGGGCAGGTTATCGCGCGTAAATCCCGCCGGGACCACGATCGTGGGAACGAATACTAAGAACGTGTTTATATGGGGCGCCCCCTTCTGGTCGACGTAAGGCGGGTTGACCCCCTGGCTGATGAGCGTCGGCTGGTGCTCTAAAGCCTTGTGCACGACGGCGTCCAGCTTGTTGTCGGCCATGACCTTCAGCAGATTGATCATCAACTCGTCTTGCGCCAGAAGGTACTCATAATGTTTGGTACCATCCGAGGATCTCTTCCATCGGCTCTGTGAGCCCGGTACGACTTTGGCGAAGTCCGGCGACCGCGTTGCCTCCTCGCGAGACTTGAACGGGGCTTTGGCGCTCCTGCCGAAATAGACCTTGAAAGATTCGTCTCCTCCGGTAGGGCTTACGGCCCGTTTTGCGAGCAACTCGTTGAGCTTTGGAATGAC
>MGRY01000168.1:0-353 GCA_001799045.1 Deltaproteobacteria bacterium RIFCSPLOWO2_02_56_12
ATCACGCCCTTTGATCAGCGCAGCAATCACGCCCTTTGATCAGCGCAGCAATTCTCGGCTGACTCTCGATCGGGCCGGCTGGCCGCTTCCCCTTTGTTCTCCCCTTCATCTCCGCAGCGGCAGCCTCGAGAAAAAGCCCGGCGTCCGCGACCATGGACAACGCCTCCTCGAATTGCCGCCCGAGCTCTTTTGCATCCATGTCCACATGAATGATCTTCGCCGACGGGGAGATGAGAGTCCAATCCCGCGTGGCGACGTCGGAGAAGCGAGTGCCTAAGGCGAGCACCACATCCGCCTGCTTGATCTCTTCGCTCGCAAACGGGGTCCCATACTGCCCTATTGGGCCGATGGCA
>MGRY01000168.1:377-4969 GCA_001799045.1 Deltaproteobacteria bacterium RIFCSPLOWO2_02_56_12
AGCAGCGATTTCTCCGCCGCCGATCTCAACACCCCGCCGCCGGCCAGAATCACCGGACGGTCAGCGGCGAGCAGCAAGTCGCATGCCTTCTCCACCAGCTTCGGGTTCGGACCCACGCGCGATGCCTCCTGAATGGCGGAAAATTTAAGCGCCGCTCCGGCCCCGACGCCGGACTCGACCTTGGCGATGTCCTTCGGCAGCTCGATATGCACCGGCCCCGGCCTGCCGCTCAATGCCATAGTCAGCGCCGCCTTGGTGACACGCGCCGCGCTGTCCGCCGATATGATTCTCGCACCCCACTTGGTAATCGGCCGCAGGAGTCCCAGCTGGTCGATCTCGTGCCAGGAGTCGCGCCCGATCTTGCGCAGCTCGCGAACTCCGCTCAAAGCGATGACGGGAATAGAATCGCGGTATGCCGAAGCCAAACCGATAACCAGGTTGCACACCCCGGGTCCCATATGGGCCATTACCACTCCGGGGTTGCCGGTCACCCGCGCATAGCCATCAGCCATAGATGTGCCTACCTGTTCATGGAATACCGTCATGTAGTCGATCCCGGGAGTCCGTTCGATGGCATCGATCAGCGCCAGCACGGAGTCGCCGCTGATCCCGAAAACCCGCTTCACCCCGGCATCCGCAAGCACCTGAATTACCAACTCAGCCGCCGTTTTCATTAATATTCTCCAGTCCTACTTTAACTGTTTTTATTGCGCCTTATCAGCGCGCGTAGATTTTCTGAAAGACGAGCGCCCTAAACTTCTTGTTGTGCCATTTTACTGTCTGCATTTTTCCTGTAGCTGCCTCTTATAGCGCAATTTATTTACCATTGCCAGTCGCAACCGCCGCTGCTTCTCTCTCGGTCCGCTCTCCCTGCTACGGTTGCTTGACAACGGACCTCTTTTTCCATAGCATCACTCGCAAAAAACAATCAAACCACCGTGAAAAAAACTATCCAGGTCACAATAAACGGGAGAACGTACACGGAAGACGTTGAGCCCCGTTTGCTGCTTGCCCATTTTCTCCGAGAGAATATCGGCCTGACGGGCACCCATGTCGGATGCGTGATCGGGGAATGCGGCGCCTGTTCCATCCTCCTCAACGGCAGGCTGGTCAAGTCATGTCTCCTTTTCGCCCCGCAGGCGGATGGAAAAGAGATCCTGACCATTGAGGGATTGGCGGCGAACGGCGCGCTCCATCCGATTCAAGAGGCCTTTGTCCAATGCTACGGACTGCAGTGCGGCTACTGCACGCCGGGCATGATCCTCGCTGCGCACTACCTTCTCATGAAAAACCCGGATCCGACTGAAGAGGATATCCGTAAGGGCCTCGAGGGCAATCTCTGTATGTGCACGGGCTACATGCAGATCGTAGAAGCGGTAAAAGAAGCGGCAAAAAAACTAAAATAGTTATGAGTTTTGAGTTCTTAGTTTTTAGTTAACGAAACCAAAAACTCAAAACTAAACACTAAAAACTTAGAACTGTTTACTAATGGCTGACACGAAATACGTAGGAAAGACAACGCGCAGTAAGGAGGGGCCAAGACATGTCACTGGAAGAGGCCATTTCATCGACGACATCATCCTCCCGGGCATGTTGCATGCGGTAGTTCTGCGCAGTCCCCACGCGCACGCGCGGCTTGTCAGCGTGGATTCCAAAGAGGCCGAGGCGGCGCCGGGGGTTTTAGCTGTCATCACGCCCGAGGAGATCAAGCGAAAAAGCAACCCCTTCAAACCGGGCCGCTACGCCGCCGGACTCAAGCGGCCGATCCCCGAATACGCGACCGCCATGGATAAGGTCCGCTACGTGGGGGAGCCCGTTGCGGCCGTGGCCGCCCGGAAGCGGGGCCAGGCCGAGGACGCGCTGGAACTGATCTCCGTAGAGTACGATCCCCTCCCCGCCGTGGTCGACACGGCCGAAGCGATCCGTCCCGCAGCGGCGCTGCTGTTCGAAGAGCTGGAGTCGAACCTCGCCTGGAAGGGTTCCCTGCACTACGGCGATGTTCCGACGGCGTTCAAACAGGCGGACAAAATAGTTAAAGAAAAACTTAAGATCCACCGTTACAGCTCAACGCCCCTGGAGCCTTTTGCCTGCATAGCCTCGTTCGATGCCGCCAGCAAGAAGCTCACCGTCTGGGTGAATGCCCAGGTGCCGGAAGTGATCTACGATGCGCTGCGCGAGGCGTTCGGCCTGGAGGACATACGGGTCATTATTCCCGACATCGGCGGCGGCTTTGGCCAGAAGATCCATCTGATACGCAAATACGTTGTCATTATCAGCCTTCTGGCGATGAAGAGCGGCCGACCGGTAAAGTGGATAGAGGATCGCAGCGAGCACATGATGGCGGCCGGCCATTCCTGCGCCCAGGAGTTCGACGTCGAGGCCGCAGTCAAAAAAGACGGGACGGTCCTGGGATTGAAATTCAAAGAGATCGACGATGTCGGGGGATCCGTCAGCACGCTGACGATTCACTTCACCAACAAGCTGAACAACCTCTCGAACACCTACAAGGTTAAAAACATCTTTCTGGAAGGCCATTCCGTTGTGACCAACAAGTGCCCGGTCGTCCCCAACCGGGGCATCGGCAAACCGGCCATGTGCTTCATCTGGGAGCGGATGATGGACCGCATTGCGGAGGAACTCGATTTGAGCCCGATCGAAGTCCGCCTGGTAAATCTCATCCAGCCCCAGGAGATGCCCTTTACGACGCCCAGCGGGAACATCTACGACAGCGGCGATTATCCCGGGTTGCTAAAGCGCGCTCTGGAAAAGATCGACTACGAGAAACTTAAGGAAGAGCAAAGGCGCGAGCGCGAGCACGGCCGGCTTTTGGGGATCGGGGTGGTCATCGGCGTAGAGCCCGGCGGCCGAAACGCCGCCAGAGATATGGCTATCTTCCCCGAGATGAAGGAAACGCCCGGTTCCGGCGGGGTCAACGGCGCTACCGTCAAGCTGGAGAAGAACGGCACGGTGACGCTATTTCTCGGCTCGCCCAACTGCGGGCAGTCCCACGAGACCACGACGGCACAGGTGGCGGCGGATATCTTGGGTATCGACCCGGAGCAGATCAGCACCAGCACCCCGTTCGACAGCGATCTGGCGCCGTGGGGTGTCGCCGCGGCCAACAGCGGCAACAACTTTCACCTCTACGACATCGGCGCCGTACACGGCGCAGCCTCGAGGCTGAAGGAGAAAATGCTCGCCCTCGCAGCCCACGTGCTCAATGCCAGGCCCGACGAGCTCACGATGAGCGGCGGCGTTATTCAGGCAGCCGGCTCCCCACTCAAAAAGGTCACCTTTGCCGAACTGGGGCGGATCGCCTATGGCAACCAGGCGCTGATGCCCAAAGGATTCGAGGCCGGCCTGCAGACCACCTTTTATTACACTTTCCCCCACGGCGAGCCCAATCTTGTCCCCGGACCTGGAGGATTGGTTCGCGCACAATTCACTTTTTCCGCCGGCGCTCACGTGGCCGTCGTAGAGGTAGACAGGCAAACAGGCAAGGTGCACGTACTCAGGTACCTTGTCGTCGGGGACAACGGCACGGTTATCAACCCCGATGTCGTCAATGGGCAGATCTATGGCTCCGCGGCACACGGCATATCCGTCGCTCTCGGCGAGGGATTCGTTTACAATTCCGACGGCCAGCTCCTCACGCTCACGCTCACGGATTACGGCAAATCGTCCACGGTGGAGACGCCAAAAATTGAGATCGAGCATCGCCCCTCGCCTTCCCCCTTTACGACTCTGGGCCAAAAAGCGGCCGGAGAGGGAGCCGCCATCCCCTCCCCCGCGGCCATTGCCAGCGCCGTCGAGGATGCCTTGAAGCATCTCGGCGTCAGAGTGAGAGAGCTTCCGCTCTCACCTGAGGCCGTCTGGAAACTGATCCAGGAAAGCGGAAGACTGAAGGATCAAGGATGATTCCAGCTTCCTTCGAATATTTTTCCCCGGCGTCTCTGCAAGAAGCGATCGATCTGCTTTCTTCCCGGGAGGACGTCAAGATTCTCGCCGGCGGACAGAGTCTGGTTCCGCTGATGAAGCTCAGGCTCTCGAAGCCCAGTTGCATCGTCGATCTCTGCCGCATTCCCGATCTGAGCCATATCCGCGAGGAGAAAAATCACATCGTTATCGGCGCCATGACCACTTACAGCCAGATTGAAGAATCTCAGCCCCTGCGCAGCGGCTGCCCCCTTCTCCCTCAGACCGCCACCACCATCGGGGATGTTCAGGTGCGCAACCAGGGAACGCTCGGCGGCAGTCTGGCGCATGCGGACCCTGCGGGCGACATGCCGGCCGCGATTCTGGCCTTGGGGGCCGAGATCAAAGCGCTGGGGCCGAAGGGAGAAAGATGGATTAAGGCGGAAGATTTTTTTCTCGGCCTGCTGACCAGCGCGCTCGAGCCTGATGAGATTCTGACCGCGGTCAGAGTCCCGGTTCTAAAGGAATCCAGGAGCGCCTATCTCAAGGCCGCGCAGAGGACCTCCGGCTTTGCGGTGGTGGGAGTTGCGGTCTCGCTGGAATTGAATTCACAGGGAAACTGTCAGGCGATCGGAATCGGTGTCACGGGGATCTCGGACACCGCCTATCGCGCTGAG
>MGRY01000168.1:5001-6967 GCA_001799045.1 Deltaproteobacteria bacterium RIFCSPLOWO2_02_56_12
CGCTGAGAATGTCGAAACGATGCTCAGAGGGCAAAAACTGGATTCTGCCCTGATTGAAAAGGCTGCCGCCCAGGTGACCGCCGGCAAAGATATCATCGAAGACATCAACGGCTCCAAGGAATACCGCTCCCATCTGGCCTCTGTCTATGTTGTCCGCGCCATCGAAGCTGCGCTGAAATCGTAATTAAGGAGGATGTATCGCATGAAGCGCACAAACCACAACACTGTTATTGACGGGGACGGACATGTCGTCGAGGACCTGCAGGCGATTGCCGAACTCATGCCGCGGCCGTACCGCGACAAGTACGGCACCCACACCTTTTTCGATCCCTTTCCGCCGCTCGACCACCTCCACTCCGCGAACCTGCACGATTTTCCCCCTGAGGCCTTCAGCAACGTCGGGCCTGACGGCTGGATGGATTTTCTAAAAGATGTCGGCATTGAGGCGGCGGTGCTCTATACGACGCGCGGCCTCTCCTTCGGCAAGGTCGTAAGCCGCGATTGGGCCATAGATCTCGCCCGCGCGTACAACGACTGGCTCCATCAGGCTTATCTCAAGAAAAACCCCCGCTTTAGGGGAATGGCGCTGATCCCCCTTCAGGAGCCTGAGGCCGCGGTCGAAGAGTTGAGGCGCGCGGTAAAAGAGCTTGGCATGTGCGGCGCGATGCTCCCCTCGACCGGCTTTCAATCCCATCTCGGCCACAAACGCTACTGGCCCATCTATGAGGAGGCGAATCGACTCGGTTGCGCTATCGGCATCCACGGAGGCGCGCATGAAAACCTGGGTTTAGATGATATGAGTCCTTATGCGCCGGTCCACGCGCTGGGCCATCCCTTTGGCCAGATGATCTCTTTCGCCGGCATCATCTTTAACGGCATCTGCGACAGATTCCCCAATGTCCGGTTCGGCTTCATGGAGGGGGGTGTCGCCTGGCTGTTAATTTGCCTGGAGAGATTTGACCGCTCTTATGAAACCCATGTCCAGCATGATCTCAGAGGCGAGTTCTTCAAGATCCAGAAAAAGGAAAGGGTAAGCAATTATATCATGCGCCACATCAAGGCGGGCCGCATCTTCGTCGGCTGTGAAGGCGACGAGCCGGACATCGCCTACGCCATCAAGCGGGTGGGCAACGAGCCCTTCGTTTACTCCTCCGACTTTCCCCATGAGGTGAACAACGAGTTCTGCAAGAAGGAGCTCCGAGAAATGAGGGAGAACCCTGAGCTTACCGAGGCGGACAAGGCAGCGGTCCTCTACCGCAACGCCCAGAGGTTCTACAAGCTAGGCCCCATGGGAGCGTGAGGCAAAAGGGATCGCTATCCGAAATCTTCGTACCAGCGACATAATTCCCGTCAACGGGACCAGGATTGGAGCTCGATCACGTTGCCTTCCGGGTCCGTGACATAACACCAGGTTACTTTCGCCCCGCCAAACACTTCCAGCGTGACGATCTCGCCGACAGCACGACCGCCTGATTGCAAGACCTCCCGTCGCGCTGCCTCCACGTTCTCGACAGAAAAGGCAATATGGCCGTAACCGGGGCGATTGACTCCTGTGGGCAATCGCTCCGCCTCCGGGCTGTATTGGAAGATCTCCAGCGTCGGGCCGTCTTTATCGTACCCCGGCAGGCGTAGATGTCTCCCTTGAAGACGCGCGCCAGGAATGCCTGTACCTGCTTCCAGTTCTTTTCCCGAGAAATTCCTTTCGGGCGGGACGGGGACGCAGCCAAAGACTTTCTGGTAGAAATCCGCCAAGCGGCGCCAGTCTTTGGCAATCAGATTGGTATGCACGTACTTCGCCCGCATAGTTATGCAATCGCCTAGGCGAGAGCATCAAAAAGGTTCCTGACACCTTTTCTGCTCCTTTTCTGTCCCGAGGTCAGATTGATATTAGCGCTTCCTGGTATGCAGAACTGACTGTCATTCATCGACCAAAGCAAGGGCTTGGTTCAGGACACGGTCGGATAGA
>MGRY01000169.1:0-6403 GCA_001799045.1 Deltaproteobacteria bacterium RIFCSPLOWO2_02_56_12
GCCTTTGGGGCCTTGAGCTCTTGTAAATTCATCGAATTTACGTGTAAAAGGTACCTTTAATAAGACTAAGAAAGCTGGCAAAATTATGAGCCCTAAATACAGCGGCGGCTTCACATTAATCGAGCTGATTGTAAACGTTGCTATTATCGGTATTCTCGCCGCCATTGCCATTCCCGCATATATCAACTTCAGAGACAAGGCCAAGATCGCCCAAGCCAAGTCGGATCTGCACAATATGCAACTTGCTATTGAGCAGCTTGCCATTGACACCAACAAGTGGCCAGGTCCCCAGAATGTTGGCGTCACGGCGGATGAGGAGGTCTGGGATCTGAGCGCATCTAAGGCTGGTCTGACCAAGACTAATGGGGGATTTCCCAACTGGAGCGGGCCTTACATGCAATCGGTTCCAAAAGATCCCTGGGGATCGAACTACTTCTTTGATCCCGATTACTACGTCAAGGGGGTAAAGTATGCCGCGATCGGTTCTTTTGGACCGAATCAATGTTGCAGAAATCAGTATGACTCCGATGATGTGATACTGCTGATGCCCACCCAGTAGGGTAGATGGCAGCTCTTTGGAGAGACAGTATGCTTGAGTGGATAGACAAGGCAGGGGCCATTTTTTCGGCTGTGTTTGCCTCGGTCTGTTGAATTGCCCCCCTGCTGGCAGCCGGTTCGGGCGTTGCCGCTCTGGGGGCTCTCGCCAGTCTGGCGATCTATAGACCGTACTTCATCGGCTTGGCCGGACTGGCGTTGGTCTATTCTTTTTTGACCACTTTTTGGGAAAAGTATCGGGGAGGGACTTTACGCCCGAGGAATTACGAATTCGGCAAAGAGGAGGTCGTCTTAGCGGCAACAACCTTGCTGGTGTTCCTGGCCATTTTTTTGCCCTACTTAAGAGGGGTGACCCCGGCAGATAGTGGTCGGACCTATGAGGGGAGCGGCGCCATCTTATACTTGGATCAGGAGGAAAAGCGGATCACGCTGCAACACGGAGAGATTGAAACTCTGCTGCCGGCAATGACAATGGATTACGATGTGGAGTCGGCCGAAAGTTTACAGGGGTTAAAAACCGGCGACGTGGTTCGCTTCAGACTGAGCCCGCGGGGTTTCGACTTCGTGGTGGTTGAGATCTCGAAGGAGAAGAAGCCTTAGGCGGCGGCTTGCTGATTCGTCGACTGCCGAGAGAGGAGCTCTATGTTAGATGTTGATACGCTATTAAATTTAGGGCTGCCCAATCATTTGATATCCATTTGGCAGGTTTTTCTTTATATCGCCTTCATGCTTCCCTGTTTGCTCTTCCAGCGGACTAAACTCTGCCTGCTGATTACCTACTTATTTGCCTACTATTTGGCATTCTTAGTCTACTGGGGAGAAACCATCGCAGAAGCCGGCTCGATGGTGCCCTTCGCAGTCTATGCCCTGAGCGGGCTGGCCATCGTGGTCTTGTTCGTCGCTTCCTCCTACTCGGAGCGGGCACAAATGAAGCAAAACCAGGGGGGCTAATACCGACAATTTGCGCGCTGAGTTCTCGCCCTTCCACCCCAAAATTTTTCTCTTGTTATTGCAGCAGAAACGAATAGAATCGCCCACGGAGATACCGGGAGTAGTTTCTGTCCATGAGCGAGCAGTTCACCCCAGCTGAGGAAAAAAACCTCACACCATTTTTTACCAATCTCGATGAGCCCGTCTTTGGCCTCAAACTCCCCCAGGAGGTGGCCGGGGCGCTATTTTCGCGCTACAGCCGCTCGGCCAAGAGTCTGCGCCGGACATTCTTAGATGAATTTCTCGGCGATCCCGAGCTGGCGCTGAAGGACCTGCTCGGCGGGCAGGCCTTGGCAAGTGACGACAGCGCGGCGTTGAAAAAGGCTCGCGCCTTTTATGAACGAGTGCTCGTGGGCTACGGCGATGACTCGGTGGCCCAATTGGGCGCTGCCCACATCGCCTGCGAGAGGATTTCCAATGTAGCTGCAAATATCTTGGAGGATGCGCGGATCGGCATTGCCCCGCTGGAAAAGTCAACGCGCTATGTCCGCTTCGACCAAAAAGACGAAAGCGGAAACTATGCTTTCTACCGGGAGCCCAAGATCATGGCCTCCCCGCATCGGGCGGCTTATCTCGAGCTGCTGAATCTCCTCTTTGAAACCTACTCGCGCCAGATCGACCCTGTGATCGAGTTTGTGAAGAGATCCCTCCCGATTCAGAAGATCGAGATAAGAAATCCGCAAACGGGTAAGGCCGTGAGCTATCAGGAGGCCGAGAGGGACGAGAAACTCAAAAAATGGGCCGAGGGGGCGTACCTCTCGACCGTCAGGGCCCATGCCTGCGATGTGCTGCGCGGTTATCTCCCCGCCGCGACTCTTACCAATGCGGGTTTTTTTGGGGTCGGCCAGGCCTTCGAGTACCTCCTTACCAAGCTCTATTCCCACGAGTTGACTGAGGCCGGAGAGCTGGCCGCTGCGATCCACCGGGAGTTGAACCATCTCATCCCCTCGTTTGTTAAGCGGGCTCAGTTCAGCGACTACCTGGCCGAAAGCTATCGGGCTACCCGTGCTCTGAGCGGACAACTCGTGACGGAACCGCCGGTGAAGGCGGGCGGTCCGGTCACTTTAGTGGAGTATGACGGAGAGGCCGAGGAAAAGGTCGTCGCGGCAATTCTTTATCCGCATTCGCGCCATTCCCTGGCGGAATTGAGAAGGCTTGTTGCCCGGATGGGACCTGGTGAGAGAAAACGGCTGCTAGATGAATATCTGAAGCGGCGACGTGGTAGAAGGGACAAGCCCGGACGCGCCTTCGAGCAGGTTTACTATACCTTCGATATTCTCGGCAATCTTGGGCTTTACCGCGATCTTCACCGCCATCGGATCCTCACCCAGGAGCGACAGGACTTCACCACTGCGCACGGCTATGATACTCCGCCGGAAATCGAAGCGGCCGGCTTCAAGCCGGATTTCCATCGCTGCATGGAAAAGGCTGCCGAGGTCTATGAGAAAATATACCGCGATCTTCCCCTCGAGGCCCAGTATGTCGTCCCGTTCGCTTATAAGATCCGCTGGCACATGAAGATGAATCTGCGCGAGGCGGTGTTCATCGGCGAGCTGCGCACCATGCCCCAAGGCCATCCGGACTATCGCTTCATCGTGCAGGAGATGTGGCGCAAGATCCAGGAGGTTCATCCGACGTTGGCGGAATATGCCAGGTTCATCGACTGGAAAACCTACCGTCTGGGGCGGCTGCAATCCGAGATGCGGAGTGAGTATAAAAAGTCCTTGACGTAATTGTCTTAGCTTCTCGATCTCGCTGAGTTCGAGATAGAGAAAAAATTGGGGATGAGAAAATTATGGTAACGAAAAAAAGGAGGGGGTGTATGAGGCTTCGGTCGGTTCTGATCTTGACGCTGTTCGTATCCTCGATCCTCATTGCCCCGGCTGCCTTTTCGGCCATCGCGGCCTCTGCTCCGCCCAGGATAGTTTTTAGCTTTGCCGGTTTGAACGAGAGAACCGGAATCTTGTTCGTCGGCAAAGATCGCGGCTTTTTCCAAAAACACGGTCTCGACGGCCAGGAGGTTTTTGTCCGCAGCGGCCAGCTTGGTGTTACGGCCTTGAGCGCTGGAGAGTCTCAATTTCACGTGGGCTCAGCAAACGGAGCAACCATCGGCGCCATGGGCGGGGGCCTGGATATCGCTTTTATTGCCGGACTCATCAACAAGCTGGACGGTTATTTTGTGGTAGCTCCACATATCAAGAGTCCCTCGGACCTCAAGGGCAAAAACATTGGCGTACAGAGTGTAGGCGGCGGGATATGGATGTTTACCATGCTGGCCTTTGAACACTGGGGCCTCAGTCCCGAGAGGGATAACATCAGGTTCAGAGTGATAGGGGATCAATCTGTCCTGGCCCAGGCCCTTGCCTCGGGCATCATCGATGGCTCCTACCTGGGCTATACCTTTGGCAGCAACATGGAACGCCAGGGCTTTCGCATCCTGGATGATCTTGCAAAACTAGACATTCCCTATCAGAGTCTGGGAGTTATGGCGCGGCGGAGCTTCGTGGATCGGTCGCCTGATATCGCCGAGAGGACCATGCGCGCGATTGTGGAAACGATCTCCTTTATCCAGGATCCAGTAAACAAAGTCGCGGTGATGCAAAGCCTGGCAAGGGGGCTCAGACTGCGCAAGATCGAAGAGGCGGAGGTAGGCTACGAGATGATAAAGGGTCTCTATGATCGGCGCATCTATCCCACCGTTGAAGGGTTACGCAATGTGATCAGTTTGCTAGGGAAGACCAACGAAAAGATCCGCCGCCTCAAAGCAGAAGATATCATTGACGACCGGATCGTACGCAAGCTAGAAAGGGAAGGCCTTTTTTAGAACGGAGGAGGAGCTACCGTCTTGGCCGGCTGCAATCCGAGATGCGGACGGAATATAAAAAGTCCGCTTTTGAGTGAGGCCAAAAAATTTTCGACTTCGTCGTGAGCTCCCTTCGGTCCGAGCACTCAGGGTCGAGGACAGTCGAACGATCAGACGTTGTCGGGCGAGATTGGTTGAAAAGTCACTCTGCGGGCTCGATCGTTGAAGCAAACCTGAAATTGATCGAAGACTCCGGTGCGTCCGAGAAGGTTAAACCCAACTCCAAGGCGCTCAGAAAAGCCAATGGGAGCGGTAATTTGAGTGGCCCCGATTTGGATTGGGAGATCATGAATGAAAGTAGGAATAAAACTTCCGTCGCCAACTACGATCATCTGCGGCCTACCGCTTTCCCAGTTTATTCCAATGCGCTCTGCGTCATCTACGCTCAAGATACTAAAGGTTGCTCCCGAATCAACAAAAACCCAGACCTTATGGGAATTAATAGAGATGGGGATTATTGGCAGCAGGTAGCCCTTATGAAGCGTGTAAGGGAATTCTATAAGAGGCACGCCATATCCTGTTCGCGCGGGACACGAAGCACAGATGGCATCTTATTAGGTTCAAGTTCGCGGGCCTTGGCCTCGACCTCTTTACCAGAATTGCCAACAGCGACCAACGTCTCATTCACGACGGCGACATATTTCCCGGCATGTTTCGTCACAAGCTCGCTGAAATGTTCTACAATCCAGAGGTCGTCTTTATCCATGATTATTTCTCTTTGGGTCCAACGGCTTTTACTCTTTTTTACTATAGGCCCTTTGCTGTTTTTAAGTCAAGGCTTGTGTTTCCGGATTGTAGCTCTTTGGCTGGGAGAAGGTCTGTGAATAAAAAAATCCTCGTCTTCCTAGTGGTTGCCTTGATTCTCGCTACCATCCATCTAGCCGAGGCGCAGCAGCCAAAATCGAAAATCCAAAATGGAGATGCGGGCGGACAAGGTAATCAAGTGACAATTGTCAGCGCGAAGGGACGATTGACCCCGATCCTAGCGGGAGTTCGAGAGCGTGAGCGAGGGCACGGTTAAGTTGGGCGAGCTTGGTCGCCGACAAGGTGGAGACAAAGTGGGTGAGCTTACTCTTAAACATCAACGTGAGAAAATCGCAGCGGATTGCGGACGTGCGTGGCAGGCCATCTTCCGGCCCCAGCACGACCTCGGTTGTGAGTCCCAGGACTTCCCCATAGACGGGGGCGCAGATCACCGTCGAGACATCCTCATGCTCAGCCACAAAGGTTCGGGATACGACGACGTAAAATCCGGGCTTGCCGCCACGCTCGGAGATCCGCTCTCGGGTGCGGTAGATCTCCCCTCGCCTCACGAGCGGGCTTGCTCCGAGATGAGTAGGCGGGCCTGGCGCGCGAGGCGCTTGCGGTGCTTCCGAAACAGCTCGCCGTCCTTCGCCTCAATTTCTCGGCGTCGTTCTCGTTCGGCGAACTCGCGCAGCGCCGTTCGAACAAGCGCCGATCGACTTCGCGGTCGCGGGGAGGTGTCGGTCAATTCATCCAGGAGCTTCAAGGTTGCTTCGTCAACAGTCACAGCAATAGTTTTCATATTAGAAACTATATCAACAGTTTGGGTCAATTTCAATGCTTTCAGCCTTTTCCTCACGTGCGGGCGGACAAGGTGATAAAGCGATTTTCGATTGCCGATTTTGGATTAGGAGAAACCCGCATGGAGAAAACATTTTGGACCCGATATTTGATTTTGGATTGGGGGGAAAAACATGATTGAAAAACTAAGACAAAAGAACTGCCTCTTCCTACTCGTCACTTTGATTCTTGCCTGTACCGCTGATCCTATCTTGGGCATTGCCGCCTCAGCCCCATCCAAAGTGGTCTTTACCTTCGGCGGTCTGAGCGAGCGCAGCGGCGTGCTGTTCGTGGCGAAGGACGCGGGCATCTTTCAGAGGCATGGGCTGGACGCGCAGGTGGTCAACGTGCGCAGTGGCCCGGTTGGGATGGCCGCCCTCGCGTCCGGAGAGACGCACTTTCACGCCGGCT
>MGRY01000169.1:6434-8757 GCA_001799045.1 Deltaproteobacteria bacterium RIFCSPLOWO2_02_56_12
TGGCGGGCTCGATCTGGTCTTCATCGCCGGCCTCATCAACAAGCTCGACGGCACGTTCGTGGTCAACCCTAGTATCAAGACACTCGCCGATCTCAAAGGCAAAACCGTCGCGGTGCAAAGCATCGGCGGCGGCATCTGGATGTTCACGATGCTGGCCCTTGAGCACTGGGGGCTTAACCCCGAGCGCGACGGCATCAAGTTTCGCGTCGTCAGCGATCAGGCGGTAATCGCCCAGGCCATCGCCTCTGGCACGGTCGACGGCGGCTACCTGGGGTACACGTTTGGCGCGCAGATGGAGCGACAGGGATTCCGCATCCTGGCCGATCTCGCCAAGCTCGGCATTCCGTACCAGGGAACTGGCATCATAGCCAGACGGAGCTTCGTCAATGCTTCGCCCGACGTCGCCGAGAGAGTTCTCAGCGCCCTGGTTGAGGCCATTGCTTTCATTTTGGAGCCTAACAACAAGGCGGCGGTCATGAGGAGTTTGGCCAAGGGGCTTCGTCTGCCGCGCGTCGAGGATGCGGCAGAAGGGTATGAAAGAGCGATCACGCTGTACGAGAGGCGGATCTACCCGAATGTAGATGGGATACGGAATACCATCCGGCTTCTGGCCACCGTCAACGAAAAGATTCGCCGCCTCAAGGCGGAAGATCTGGTAGATGACAGCTTTGTAAAAAAGTTAGAGCAAGAGGGACGATTTTAAGTTTGTCCTCCTGTTCGGGCGTTTCTCTATAGCAGCGGATTTGCCTTTCGTGCGCATCGCGCACGGGGCCTCTTTGGGTTATACCTTCAGCACGCTTCTGAAGGAGAAAGGGTTTCGCGTTCTAGTGGATTTAGGAAGAGCGCCGATTCCTTATCAAGGCCTCTCCCTTGCGACGCGGCGTTCCTATCTGCGGCAGAACACACAAATAGTAGATTCGGTGCTCCGTGGGGTTCTCGAATCTGTTGCCTTTATACAAAATCCGTCTTACAAAGAAGTAGCGACCAGGTCGCTGCTCAAGAACTTAAGGCTGAAAAGCGCTCAGGAGGGGGAGAATGGTTACCAGGCGCTCCAATGGCTCTACAGCCTTGATATAAGACCGAATTTGAAAGGAATACAAAATATGCATCGGCTGCTTGTGATGACGAATTCCAAGGTGAGGGGAGTCAAGTCCGAGGATGTCATTGATGAAGCGCCGGTGCAGCGCATGGAGAAAACTTCCTTTTATCGAGACCTCGTGGCTCATGCAAAAAGGTAGACGATCCAGCGACGCGTGAGTCATCGGTTCTAATCCAGGCATTTTCAGTTAGCATGCAAGTAGGTATAGCACTTCCCCACTTTGGGCCAGCGGCTAGTCCCAAGGCCATCCTCGACGTAGCGCGGCAGGCCGAGGCCCTGCGGTTCGACTCTGTCTGGGCCCTGGATCGTCTCCTGTGGCCTTTGCGGGCAACTTCGAAATATCCCGGAAATCCCAAAGGGAATCTCCCGGGGGTCATGCAGAATACCTATGATCCCCTGACTGTTCTTACCTACGTAGCCGCTCATACCAAGCGAGTTCGGCTAGGCACGAGCGTGTTGGTGGCAGCCTACCGCAGCCCGGTGGTCGTGGCCAAGATGGTAGCGACTCTGGATCTGCTGTCGGAAGGCCGTCTCATTTTAGGGGTGGGTAGCGGCTGGAGTAAGGATGAATTTGTCGCCGTCAATCAGCCCTGGACAGAAAAGGATGAACGGACGGATGAATTCCTCAAGGTGCTATTTGCCCTTTGGACTGCCGGGGAGGCAAGCTTCGAAGGCCAATTCTACCGGGTACCAGAATCGTTCTTCTTGCCCAAGCCCCTGCAGCGGCCACATCCGCCCATTTGGATTGGGGGAAACAGTCGGCGGGCGATCCGGCGGGCGGCGGAGTTTGGAGATGGGTGGCATCCAACCAGCCGGTTTAGCCCCTCGGTCTTGGCGGAGGAGATGAAACATCTCCAGAACCTGGCGCAGAAGGCAGGCCGTGATCCGAGCGCCATAGCGCTTACCCTGCGCTGGAATGCATTTCCTTTGCTTACCGAAAAGCATGTTCTTGGGGAGGTGGCCGAGAGATTGCACCAATACAGAGAGGTGGGGGTGCAGCATGTCTGTTTCGATTTGAATATTCCCGAACCCTCGTCGCTTACAGTCATGCTGGAGACCATGCACCTGCTGATAGAGGAGATTATTCCTAGGGCTTAAAGAAAATTCCTTCCAAAATTCGTGACCCAAATAGTTTCAAGAGTGGGAAAAAAATGTCCTTTATTTCTTAATCGAGGGAATATAGCCATTTTATCCCTTGATAAGACGAGCTTATTAGTGGTACAA
>MGRY01000170.1 GCA_001799045.1 Deltaproteobacteria bacterium RIFCSPLOWO2_02_56_12
AACGGAAGCACCATCTCTCCTCTGCCTGACACAACATCCCAGGCGTACCGCCCGCCACGCGCCTCGGTCTGAATCTTGTTGAGGAGCGGGCCACCACCGGTACGGAATAAATCCACCTTGATGAAGGGGTACTTCTTCTCGAACTTATCGACGACCTTTTTACTCTGGGATAAGGTCATCGTGGTGTAATAGACCATCTCGCCCTCTTTTTTTGCCGCCTCAATTAGCGCCGGGTCCGGACCGGTCTGCGAGAACATAAGAGTCGGACAGACTAAATAAACCAGGATCGCTACGATGAATCCTATCCTCATGTTCATAGCTCCTCTCTTTCTTTTTCTCACCCCAGGCCAAGCGGCTTAGCGAACTGATCTGGCTCTTGCACAAGACTTTAGTCGTAGTTCATAACGTAAGAAGCTACCGTCTATTTAACTGATATTTCAGTAAAAAGCGAAATTTTTCCTGTTGACCCGTAAAAAAACCTAAATGATAAACTAAGACTTTTGAGGTAGTGGTATATAAGCCTAGATCGGAAGCATGTCAAGAAAAAAATTTGCCCTACGTTTTACCTCGGTGGGTTTGTCTTTTCCGAGCTTGAGCTACTTATCTTTGTCGGGTAATCTACAAAGGTCTTATGCTTGCCAAGCGCATTATCCCCTGTCTCGATGTGGACGCGGGACGGGTAGTGAAAGGAGTAAGGTTTGTCGGTCTTCGCGACGCCGGTGACCCGGTAGAGATCGCCCGCATCTACGATCGGGAAGGCGCGGACGAGCTCTGCTTCTTGGATATCACCGCTTCGCATGAAAGCCGGGAGATTATCCTGGACGTTGTGGCGCGCACGGCGAACGAAGTTTTCATGCCGCTGACGGTCGGCGGGGGCATCGCCAAAATCGAAGATATCCGCAAGCTTCTCAGGTCCGGCGCGGATAAGGTCTCCATCAATACCGGGGCCGTGGCCCGGCCGGAGTTTGTCCGCGAGGCGGCGCAGGACTTCGGCAGCCAATGTATCGTGGTTGCCATTGATGCCAAGCGAGCGGGCAGAGGGTGGGAGGTTTTTACTCACGGCGGAAGAAAACCGACCGGGATCGATGCCTGCGAGTGGGCGGAAAAGATGGCGGCCTACGGCGCGGGGGAGATTCTTCTTACCAGCATGGACCGGGACGGCACCAAGGAAGGCTACGATTTGGAGCTGACCAGGGCGATTGCCGATCGGGTCCAGATCCCTGTGATTGCCTCCGGCGGGGTTGGCAATCTGGAGCATATTTACGAAGGTCTGACTGCCGGTGGGGCCAGTGCCGCGCTGGCCGCTTCCATCTTTCACTATCGGGAATACACCATCGCGGAGTGTAAGAATTATCTTCATGCAAGAGGCATTCCGGTGCGCCTCACCCATTCATGACCGCCTTCCTTCCCACAATCAGTGCCGCCGAGCTGAAAAAAAGGCTTCAGCACATTACCGGCGAGAGAAACCCTTTCAGTAGTCCCCGTCACCTGGCTCAGGTGGAAAACTACATTGAGAGGGAGTTTGCAAGCTACCGGCTCAGCGTCGAAAGCGACACCTTCACTCACTTGGGCAGAAGCTACCGCAACATCATCGCACGGGCCGGGCCGGAACGCAGTGGGCCGCTGATTATTCTCGGGGCCCATTTCGATTCCGTGGAGGGCACCCCGGGGGCGGACGATAACGCCAGCGGGGTGGCCGTCCTTCTGGAGGCGGCAAGAATTCTATCCGGTTTGAGGCTCCGATCGCCGGTGCTTTTTTGTGCCTTCAATCTCGAAGAGCTCAACATGATCGGCAGCGCCCATTTTGCCAAGAAGCTCAAGACGGCAGGAGCAAAGGTCCGTGCGATGGTTTCCTTGGAAATGGTAGGATTCACCGACTCAAAGCCCGGCAGCCAGAAATACCCTATGGGGCTTCGCTGGTTCTACCCTGACCATGGCAGCTTCATCGGGGTTATCGGGAACTGGCGCTCCACCGCGCTCCTCAGGCAATTCTCGCATTCGATGCGACAGGTGCGCGGCCTCCCGGTAGAAACCCTGACCGTTTTGGGTAATGGATTTCTCATTCCCCAGGTCCGCCTGAGCGACCATGCCCCCTTTTGGGACCTCGGATATCCGGCCCTGATGATTACAGATACCTCGTTTTTTCGTAACCCTCATTACCACGGCGCCTCCGATACCGCAGACACGCTCGACTTAGACTTTATGGCGAAGGTTTGTCAGGGAGTTATTTACGCCGTATCGTATATAGCTGGTCTCTAGAGTCTATGGCTACTCGCTATGATGCTGTAATCGTCGGGGCGGGACACAACGGGCTGGTTACTGCCGGCTATTTGTCGCGTGCGGGACTCAAGGTCCTTGTCCTGGAGCGAAGATACGTGGTTGGAGGAGCCTGCGTTACCGAGGAGATTTTTCCCGGTTTCAAAGTCTCTACGGCCGCCTATCTCTGTAGCCTCCTTCATCCAAAGGTCGTCTCGGATCTGGAACTCCCTCGCTTCGGCTATCACATCTTCCCCAAAGATCCGGCGTCCTTTACGCCCCTGCCGGATGGACGTTATTTTTTCCTCTGGCAGGACAGCCAGAGGAATCTGGCGGAGATTGCCAAGTTTTCCGAGCGCGACGCCGGGCTTTTTTCCGCCTACGAAGACTTTCTCAGCCGGCTGGCTGCTGTTGCTGAACAAACCTTTACGATGACCCCGCCTAACCCTCTTCCGCGAAGTTTGCAGGATTGGGGTACGTACCTGCGATTGATCCCCTCGCTTCTCCGGCTGGGGCGAAAAGATCTCCTTGCCGGGATGAAGATGATGTTTCAGAGCGTCAGGGATTTCCTCGACGAGAGATTCGAGTCCGACGTGCTTAAGGCGACCTTGGCGACAGATGGGGTCATCGGAATCAACGGTGGTCCTTCGACGCCCGGGACCGCCTATGTGCTGCTGCATCACTGCATGGGCGAGGTCGGCGGCAAAAGAGGACTATGGGGTTTTGTCGAGGGAGGAATGGGAGGAGTCGCGGATGCCCTCCGGCGCTCTTCAGAGGCTTATGGCTCCATCACCCGGACATCCGCCCCGGTGGCGCGGATTCGGATTCGTGATGGGCGGGCGTTAGGTGTCGTGTTGGAAAACGGCGAAGAGATCGACGCCGCGATCGTAGTATCCAACGCCGATCCCAAGCAGACTTTCTTACGATTGATTGAACCACCGGCATTGCCGGAAGATTTTCGTAGAGGGATCGATCATATCCGCATGGAAGGTTGCTCCCTAAAAGTCAATCTCGCCCTCTCTGAACTCCCTAACTTTAAGGCCTACCCCGGCAATGGCCCCGGCCCGCAACACAAAGGGACTATCCACATATGCCCCTCTCTCGATTATATGGAGAGGGCCTGGGATGACACCAGACAGGGAATTCCCTCAAGAGAACCGATGCTCGAGTGCTGCATTCCGACAACGTACGATCCTTCGCTCGCGCCGCCGGGAAAACACCTTATGTCAATCTTCGTTCAGTATGCGCCTTACAAACTCGCTAACGCTTCTTGGGACGAGATCCGCGACGCTTACGCGGACCGCGTGATCGATATCCTCTCGGATTACGCGCCGAACATCAAAGGGGCGATCCTCGACCGGCAGGTCCTTACTCCCCTGGATCTGGAGCGTGAATTCGGCCTAACCCACGGCAATATCTTCCATGGCGAGCTCAGCCTGGATCAGCTCTTTTTTTTACGCCCCCTTCCCGGCTGGGCGCAGTACCGCACTCCGATCAGGAATCTCTACCTCTGCGGCTCCGGGACTCATCCCGGCGGCGGGGTGACGGGGGTACCCGGACACAATGCGGCAAGAGAGATACTCAGGGATTGGCGGAAGTTGAAATAGTATAAGTCCTGTATCTGTGGTATTATAATAGCTATGAATTCTTCGGATGCTCTCAAACTGGACAAGGCAACTGTCACCGTAATGCCACTGTCCGCACCGTCAGACGACAAGGCGCATTGGCTTGCCAGTTCACCTTACGAACGCCTGCAGGCTGTCGAAACCTTGCGACGGCTCAATTATGGCCAACGTCAATCTACCTCCCGACTTCAAAGAGTTCTTGAAATTACTCAACGCGCATCAGGTTGAGTATTTACTCATCGGTGGTTACGCGGTCGCCTATCATGGTTACCCACGTGCCACCGCCGACATGGATATCTGGATCGCCACTCACCCCCAAAACACGCGGAAGATCGTCATAGTGCTCAAGGAGTTTGGGTTTGACCTACCTGGGCTGACAGCGGAACTCTTCCAGAAGAAAGATCAAATCATTCGTATGGGTGTACCGCCGGTGCGCATTGAGATTGCGACTAGCATCTCTGGGGTCACTTTTGCCGAGTGTTACGCGTCGCGCGTGGTTGACGTGCTAGATGAGGTCGAAGTCAACCTGATTGATTTAGCTCATCTCAAGATCAACAAGAAGGCTGCCGGCAGACACAAAGACCTCGACGACTTGGAGAATCTCCCCTAAGCAGTCTACCGCAGATACGGCTTGCCTAACCAACCTACAGTTTCACGATCGCCTCTTCTTCATGCGTCCCGTCCCTGGCTGGGCCCAATACCGATACCGAACACCGATAAAGACCTCTACTTCTGCGGTGCTAGCGCTCATCCTGGCCGCAGAGCGACTGGCGTACCCGGACATGACAGCACGGGGGAAATACTAAGCAATTGGCGAAAACTTAAAACACACGACTAGTGGATGGTAAATTGAGTCAGGTTCCGACGGCGATTTTGCTCGTTCCACGTAGCGAGCCAGATGCAAGCGAAGACGACATAAAATAATTCTCCACTAACGGACTAAACTTTTCTAACTCTATGCCGGTGACATTCAGATCTTGGTCTCTACCCAACTCCTCAAAACGTGGTTCGTTTTTCTCGTCAAAATAAGGCGGGTTGGCGATTCGAAAGATCAGTTACTTATGGGCCGGCAGAAGACGAGAACTGCCGCATTTTGGACTAAATTTGCAGGTTTTGTCACTCGGGAGAACGCCGAGATTGAGAGCGAGGGTTGAAGAGAAAGGGTCTCGGACCCTGGTCGGGTTGGAGTCGAAAAGGCTACGCTTCCTGGCTCTCTAAAAATCTCTCCGCGTCGATAGCGGCCATGCAGCCGGTGCCGGCGGCGGTGACCGCCTGGCGGTAAACGTGATCCTGCACGTCGCCGCAGGCGAAGACACCGGGGACGTTGGTCGCTGTCCCTTTGCGCGTGATGAGGTATCCGGTCTCGTCCATCTCCAGCTGGCCGACAAAGAGCTTGGTGTTGGGCTCATGGCCGATAGCCATAAAGACCCCATCGCACTTAAAATCCTGGCTCTTTCCTGTCTTTACGTTCTTAAGCCTCACCCCTTTGACACCGCCCTCCTTCGGGTCGCCGTAAATCTCTTCCACCACCGAATCCCAGATAAAAGAGATCTTAGGATTTTTCTGCGCGCGCTCCTGCATGATTTTGGAGGCGCGCAGTTTGTCCCGGCGATGGATCACGTTTACTTTAGTGGCGAATTTGGTGAGAAAGAGAGCCTCCTCCATGGCGGTGTCCCCTCCCCCTATCAGCGCTACCTCTTTGTCCTTGAAAAAGAAGCCATCGCAGGTGGCACAGGCCGATACCCCGTAGCCCATCAGCCTCTTTTCCGACTCTAGACCCAGAAGCTTGGCCGACGCCCCGGTTGCTACGATCAGGGCGTCGCAGGTGTAAGTCTCCTTACCTACTACAACTTGGAAGGGTCTCTGCTTGAGGTTGATAGCCGTGACATCGCCAAAGATAGTCTTCGTGCCAAAGCGCTCAGCCTGCTTCTTAAACTCCTCCATCAGCTCCGGCCCCATTATCCCTTTAGGAAAGCCCGGATAGTTCTCTACGTCCGTAGTAATGGTCAATTGGCCCCCGGGTTGCGAGCCCTCGATGACCAGGGGTTCCAGATTCGCCCGAGCCGCATAGATTGCGGCCGTGAGTCCGGCGGGCCCGGAGCCCAAAATAATGACGCGGTAATAGCTTTTTTTCTCCATGGTTTTTATGTAGCATAAAAAAATTCCCGGTGAAAGATAACCCACAGGAGGCAAAAATGGCTAAGCTCACCCACTTAGATGCAGAAGGGCGGGCCCGGATGGTGGATGTAACGGAAAAGGATGTAACCAGCAGGGTCGCTGTCGCCCGCGGCGCCGTGTGGATGCGGCCTGAAACCCTTGGTCTCATCCTGGAGAAAAAAGTCGAGAAGGGCGATGTCTTCTCAGTTGCGCGGGTCGCCGGAATTATGGCCGCGAAGAAAACCCCGGAGCTTATTCCCATGTGCCATCCCCTCAACCTCACCTCAGTGGAAATTTTCCTTACTCCCGAGCAGAATCCCGCCCGCGTGGAGATCGAGGCGATCGTCAAGGTCAGCGGGAAAACGGGAGTGGAGATGGAGGCGATGACGGCGGTGTCGGTCTGCGGTTTGACGATTTATGACATGTGCAAAGCGGTGGACCGGGAGATGTCGATTGGCGAGATCCGTCTGGTTAAAAAGAGCGGGGGCAAGAGCGGGACGTTTATCCGGAAAGAATAGGCGTATAACCTGCTCCGAGGGGACGAGTCTTCCGAGCGCAGCCGATGGGACACTACCTTGAGGGCCACCGCCCCGTCCTCCCCTAGGTGGTATTCTATAGGTCGGGGCCTGCAAGCAATCTTTCTACTCCTACGTCTGCGCTCCTCTTCCTCGCCCCCTCGGAGCCCACCCAGCCCTCTTTCGTTCCCAGGG
>MGRY01000171.1:0-8496 GCA_001799045.1 Deltaproteobacteria bacterium RIFCSPLOWO2_02_56_12
GAGGCCCAGGACCATGAGCAAAGCCCTCATGGGCTTGAAGTAAAAGGAGAACCAGATAGTTAGGGCTGACAAGAGGATGAAAATGAAGTGCTGACCCAAGCCGTGGAAGTGCCTGATGAAATCATTGGTCGCTAAGGTATCAACAAAGTTGGCTTGGATCTCCACTCCTGCGGTCGGCGCGCTCGCGCTAAAGGGAGTGGGGAAAATATCATGCAGGCTTGGGGAAAATGATCCGACGATGACGATCTTATCCTGAAAAACAGCGGGATCGATCTCGTCTCTCAGGATGCGGTAATAGGGAACGATTGGATAGCTTCGGGCAGGTCCGCGGAAGTTAATCAGTTGCGGGACAGATGAAATTTCCTTCCCTTGCTGATTTGTTTGGCCTTCAAACCCCTGGTAAATCTGGTAAGCAAAGCCTGGAAATAACCGATCCTGAAAAGCCAGGGCCAGGCGCGCCCTTCGTACAATGCCGTCACGATCGGTTACCAGGTTGGCCGGACCGTAGCCCAGGGCGTGCTCCCGTACCAGGGGGATGGGTAGATTGACGGTTGTCCTGGGTCCAAAATCGCTCGGGACTTCGGTAAATTCAGCCGCAAGAATTACATTTCCCGCATCTCTGATGGCGTCGGCTAGCGCCTGATCCTCTCTGGGATCCGCCTTTGGCTCTGTGAAGAGGATGTCAAAGGCGATGAGTTTGGCCTGACTGGCGGCAAGCTTGCGGATCAGCGTGGCATGGAGGGTCCTCGGCCAAGGCCATGGGAGGTTTAATTCATCGAACGAATCCTGATCGATGCTGACGAGCACAATTGGGACCTTCGAAGCAATGGGGCCGCGAATCTGGAATCTAAAGTCCAGACTCTTAAGTTCTGGAATGTCCAGCAGACCTTGGTGGTAGCTGAGAATGACCAGGATGCCTAGGGAGGCCCCAATGATCAGCGGTCGTATTAGTTTTTTGTAATCCATCTCTCTGCTCAGGGCGGTGCAGGCCGCCCTTCAATTTCCATAGCTCTTTTTTTATGTTATGGTCAAGGGCAGTTTATGAACAAATTTTATTCGGCTGGCGCTCCTGAAGAGCGCTTTTATATGCAACTTGCCTTGGAAGAGGCGGCGATAGCTGCTGAGCAGGGCGAAATACCTGTGGGTGCGGTGGTCGTGTGCCAGGGAGCAGTGATAGCTCGGGCCCATAACCGGCGCGAGGAGTTGCAAAGCCCCACTGCCCATGCGGAAATGCTGGCGCTGGGGGACTGCTCCGTAGCTCTCGGAAGCTGGCGCCTGCATGAATGCACTCTCTATGTCACGCTGGAGCCGTGCATCATGTGCGTTGGGGCGATCCTTCAGGCACGCATCTCACGGCTGGTCTTTGGTTGCGCTGATCCGAAGGGCGGAGCGGTCGAATCGCTCTATCGCCTCTGCGAGGATCCTAGACTCAACCACCATCCGGCGGTGACTCGCGGTGTCTTGGAGGGGGAGTGTGGGCAGATCCTGACTGAATTTTTTGGGCGACTGCGCATGAAGGATAGCAAAGTAACGAGGACTGATTCGGCGTTTTAGTTATCGGTTACTAGTTACTGGTTATTAGTTAACAGCAAGAGGTTAAGCGAGAAAACTCACGAGTAACCGATGACCAGGAGAGGGGTGGACTAGTAACCAGTAACGAGTAACGAAAAAGTGGAGAGGTGGCCGAGCCCGGTTGAAGGCGCTTGACTCGAAATCAAGTGTGCCCGGAAGGGCACCGGGGGTTCAAATCCCTCCCTCTCCGCCAAATTAGATAAAACGAGGATGGAGGATAGAGGATAGCGATCTTCGATTCTCCATCTTCGATCCTCGTTGAAGGGGAGAGGTGACCGAGCGGTTGAAGGTGCACGACTGGAAATCGTGTGTACCCCTAATAAGGGTACCGGGGGTTCGAATCCCCCCCTCTCCGCCAGTTTAGTTGCTAGTTACTGGTTATTCGTTGATCGCAGAAGTTGTCAATTCAAATTTCTCGTGGGGAGGGGTAAACTAATAACCAATAACGATTAACGAGTAACTACTTCTGGGCAGGTAGAATCAGGCGATAACCGATGCCCGGTTCCGTCTTGAGCAGCCTCTCCTTCGCGTCGGGCACCTCGATCTTTTTCCGCAGGTGGTTCATGTACACGCGCAGATATTGGGATTGGTTTTCGGCGTTCGGGCCCCAAACCTCTCGCAATAGCTGTCTGTGAGTGACCACCTTTCCGGCGTGCTGTGCCAATACCCTGAGCAGGGCATACTCCGTGGCGGTAAGCATTACCTCCTGCCCGTTCACCGTGACGGTGTGGCTGTTGAAATCGACGGCGAGAGGCCCAGCCTGGAAGTACGGCTCGTCTTTACCGAGGGACGCGCGCCGTTGGATCGCCCTTAGACGGGCGAGCAGCTCCGGCGAGTCGAAGGGCTTGGTGACATAGTCGTCCGCTCCCGCGTCAAGGGCAGCGACTTTTTCTTCAGCGCCAGCTCTCACGGTGAGAACCAATACCGGTACCCGGCTCCATTCGCGCAGGCGCCGCAGCACGGTCAGTCCGTCTACCTTCGGCAGACCGAGGTCGAGAAGGACGACGTCAGGCCTGCGGAGCGCGATGTCCGAAAGGCCCTGCTCGCCGCTTTCGGATTCCAACACCCGGTAACCGTCGCCCTCAAGAACGATGTGGAGCAATCGCCGGATTTGGACCTCGTCGTCGATGATGAGCGCTGTGGGCTTGTCGGTCAAGTCAATTCCTCCATCACGTCTGCCCGCATAGTTTCGACAGGTATCTCAAGTGTGAACTCTGCCCCTCCGGTCTGGCGGTTTGCCGCGGCCGCAGTGCCTCCATGGGCTCGCACAAAGCCGTCCACGATCGCAAGTCCGAGCCCTGTGCCGCCTGGACGGGCGTCGGAGGCGCGATAGAACTTCTCAAAGATGCGCCTCAAGTCCGATTCATTCAAGCCCGGTCCCTCATCGAGAACTGCAAGAACGAGTTGGCCTCCCTCTAAAGCCGCGCGGACCGTGATGTTTGTACCCGGCCTGCTCCAAGAGGCGGCGTTGAGGAGAAGGTTGCAAAGGCACTGCTCGATCAGCGCTTGGTCAAGCCTCACCATGGGAAGCTCGCGATCGACTTCGATGACGATGCGGCGTTCAGCGATCCCTTCGCCTGCCAAATCTACGGCGGACTGGACGAGTTCCGCGACATCGCACCAATCCAGCTTCGGTTGGATCACGCCTGCTTCGATGCGGGTCATATTCAACAGATTATTAATGACCCGATGTAAGCGTTGCACCGCCGCTTGAACTTCTCGAAGCGTTGCCTGTCGTTCTCCCTCCGCGCCGATCTGCTTGCTTAAAGCATCGATGCCTGCTTGGACGGCGGCGAGAGGCGTCTTAAGTTCGTGAGAGACGCTGTCGAAGAGCGCGCGGTGCAAACGCTCCGATGTCTCAATGATTTCAGCGTGCTTGAACGCTTCGATGAAATGATCTTTTTCCAGAATGGTTCCAATCAAGGCTGCGAAGGCTTCGAGCAGCTCTCTCTCGGTCAAGTCGAATGATTTTCCAGCAGAAGGGCGGATGGCGAGGACGCCCATGACTGCGGTACGCGCCTGCAAAGGTAGATGCAGCGCCTCTGAATCGGGCAGTGTGTCCGTGAATTTTCCCGCAGGCATGCGACGGCCGAATGCCCACGCAGCCACGCTCTTTTCCTTTTCGGAAAGAGTAAGCGAGCTGGCCGGGTGCGTAACGTTGGAAAGCGTATGATCCTTCTGGCGGAGGAGAAGCGCCGCTTGTGCCCCAAAAAGCGATTGGATCAAACTCACCGCGGCCCGAAGTCCCGTATCCAGATCCGTCGCAAACGCAGCTTGATGCGCTAGTTCGTAGAGGGCGGCGGTGCGCCGCTCGCGGCGTTGTTCCGCGACTTGGCTGCGGCGTAGCCGGCTGGTAAGGTGTCCCATGGCCAGAGCCACTACAAAGAACATCACAAACATCATGACATCATCGAACTTTTCGATGTAAATGGTAAAGCGAGGGGGAATGAAAAGGACATTCCACAGCAGCGCGCTCGCGGCAGCTACCGTCAACACCGGGCCTCGGTTTAGCTTCAAGCCGACTGCGACGACCAAGAGCAAATATAGCAACGCAATGGATAAGTACCCCGTGAAAGGCTCTATGAGAAAGGAGACGCCCGTCACCAACGTGACGAAGATTCCCGCCAAAACAAATTCATTGATAGGCATATGGATTCTACCACGTCTCTCGGTGACTCGGTCTCTTTCAGCTGCTCGCTGAGCTTTGCCAGTAAAACGTCCGGATTCGGCATGCGCTGTCTAATATCACAATATTTTAGCCCCTTTTTTCAAGATTGCTATCGCTGGTTCAGAGACCCGCGTTGGAGAGAAAGAGATTAGCTGGCCCCCGTCTGGTCCCCGGAAGCGAAAACGCGGATCGGCAGGACCATCATCTCCAGGCCCTCGAACTCGAGCCTCTGTTGGAGAGTATGAGGCGTGTGGTTATGGAGCAGGCGGGTCAAGAAATTCTCCTGCTGGAAGACCAGTTTTCCTGCAAAGAAGACCGACCTGGGAAATTCCCGGGCGACGGAGCTGCACAGCTTTTCCAATTCCGTCATGAGATCGATCCCGAGAGCGTAACGGTACTCCGCATG
Organism: Deltaproteobacteria bacterium RIFCSPLOWO2_02_56_12; assembly: GCA_001799045.1. GTDB lineage: Bacteria > Desulfobacterota > Binatia > UBA9968 > UBA9968 > UBA9968. The sequence goes on from MGRY01000171.1 coordinate 4,647, forward strand.
CCAGCCGAGACAGTTGGCAAAGTCCACGAAGCTCTTGAGGTCTTCTTCCTTTGAGTGGCGCAGATTCTCGATCTCACTGAGACCTTTGAATCTGCCGGAGTCGATCACACCCACGGAAACAAAGACTACGTTGTTGAAGTGGTTCGGGAACAGTCGGGAGATGCTGAGCAGCGAGTGAATGCCGATACCGTCGAAATCCCTTGTGATAACGACCGCCGTGGGAGCCGCAGCATCTTTAGCCGGCACGGGAGTTTTCAAATCCGGTTGAAAAGGAATATTGATCAAGGTTTCGTCGAGCCTCCTGAGCGCGCCCTGCACCTGATCGTAATGAGATCGGACGGCATAACATAGGAATATAAAGCCAGAGGTCACCAGCACTGTTACCCAACCGCCCTCGGCAAATTTGATGATCACGGTCACCATCAGGATAGTTGCCGTCAGCATAAGACCGAGACCATTGAGCAGGAGCTTGCGCAGCCAAGATCCTTGTTGCCTCCTCACTTCCCACCAATGGCGGCACATGCCCAGCTGCGAGAGAGTAAAAGTGAGGAAGACATTAATGCTGTACATGACAACCAGTAGCCTTACGTCGCCGCCGGTATAAAGGAGAAAGCCCAGGGAAGCCAGGCCCATGAACCACACGCCGTATTGGGTTACCAACTTGTCACTCAGGTGAGAAAAGCGGTGCGGGACCCAAGAGTCTATCGCCATATTAGAGAGAACTCGCGGGCCATCGATAAAGCCGGCCTGGGCCGCGACCAAAAGAATGGCCGCCTCCGTTACAAGAGTTACCACCACCAAAATATAGGCGGAGTCGGTTGAAAAAAAGCTGCCATAGACTTTTGCGAACAGGCTGGCGTTCAGAGTTTTGCCCGGCTCAGGAGAAACCTGGTTCAGCAAGTAGCAAAGCAGCAGGCCGCTTGCGGTGAAGGCAAGCGAAGCGGCCATATAAAGCATGGTCCTTTTTCCGGTCTCAACCCTAGGCTCGCGCAGGGCCTGGAGGCCGTTACTGACCGCCTCGATGCCCGTGTACGTGCCGCCCCCAAGGCTGTAGGCATGCAGAACGATAAAGAGCGTTGCCCACAGCCCCAGGCCTTGAATATCCCCGATGGTTTTCTGATAGGTCGTGGAGGCAAGTACCGGGACGTCCGCCGCATTCGGGACGACCCCCAGGCTGATAGCAAAGAGGTGGGCCAGGACAAAAAGAAGAAAAATAGGAAGCAGAAAAAGAACCGACTCTTTGGTGCCGCGAAGGTTGAGGTAAATGAGAAAGAAAATCAGAAGAAATTCGATTGCCAGTTTGGCCCCGTGGATCGAAGCGGGCAGGAAGCTGAAGATCTGATCCCCAGCGCTGGCCACGGAAATAGTAATCGTGAGCATATAGTCCACAATCAGCGCAGAGCCTGAAACCAAACCGACTTTGGAACCCAACAGTTTTGTGGCGACGAGATATCCTCCGCCGCCGGTCGGAAAAAGCTCGATGATTTGGCTGTAGCTTGCGGATATAACAAAGACCGTTATGGCCATGAGGATAGCGAGAGGCAGGGCAAGAAAGAAATGCTCTCCCAATGCCAGATAGGCCTCCTCGGGTCCGTAGGCCGATGAGCTCAGCCCATCCGCCCCCAGTCCAACCCAGGCGAGGAACGCAATCAGGGAGATCTGATGGAAGACCCTCGGATCCAAGGGATCTTTGGGCTTTCCAAGCAAAATACCCTTAAGGGATAAGCTCCACCTCTTTTTCACGCTCATCCTAACGCACTCTCTTTGTTGTGTTTGCTTATGTTTCTATGCTAGCAGATTCAGAAATGGCCGCTTAATTAAAAGGTGGTCTGGAAGCATAAAAAAAACGTTAAAGGAATTTATTACAGCGAGTCGCTATCCGACCTTGATTCTTTTGATGGCTCGTCGTACTCTGTGAGCAGATCGTTCATTTGGCTGGATGCCGATTGCTGATAGTCGGGTCCTGTGCAAGGCGGCGCCGCAAACCCCGTCAGGTCCGGAAGGAAGCAGCGGCAGCGGATTTCCCCTGTGCCACAGGGTAGCCTGGCTGTCAGCAATGGGCATCCCGCTGTTTGGGAACAATTGAGGATCGAGTATAGAGGGTCGAGGATCGTATCACTATCCTCCATCTTCTATCCTCAGTGGATTTTGCGTTATGTCTTATCTCGTCCTAGCTAGAAAATGGCGTCCCCAGCGCTTTGAGGATATCGTCGGCCAATCCCACATCACCCGCGTTTTGCGGAATGCCATAACGGCCGGTCGCATCGCCCACGCCTACCTCTTTACCGGCGTGCGGGGCGTGGGGAAGACGACCGCGGCGCGTATCCTGGCGAAGGCCCTGAATTGCGAGAAGGGCCCTACCGCGGATCCCTGCAACCAGTGCAGCCATTGCACCGAGATCACGGGAGGGAGTCCACTCGATGTTTACGAGATCGACGGCGCCTCTAATCGCGGCATCGACGAGGTTCGACAGATTATCGAGAACGTCAGGTATCAGCCGGCCAAGGGCCGCTTTAAAATCTACATCATTGATGAGGTTCACCAGGTTACCAAGGATGCCTTTAATGCGCTCTTGAAAACCCTGGAAGAGCCGCCTCCCTTCGTCAAGTTCATCCTGGCGACGACAGAGCCGCATCGTCTCCCGGAGACCATACTCTCCCGCTGCCAGCGTTTCGATTTCCGTCGCATCGCGGTGCGAGAGATTGTCCAGCGGCTAAGCGAGATCGCGGCAAGCGAGGGTCTCCGGATTACGGAAGGGGCTCTCCTGCTTCTTGCGCGTGAGGCGGAAGGGAGCATGCGGGACGCCCAGTCCCTGCTGGAGCAGATTCTTTCCTATGCGGTTCCTTCTCCGGGGGATGAAAAGACCCAGGTGCAAATTGACGAGGTGCTGCTGCAGGATATTTTAGGGATCGCGGAGCGAAGGGTCCTCTACGATCTTTCCGGCGCTGTCATCCAGGGCGACGCCAAGAGATGCGTGGAGTTAGTGGGCGATGTCATGGCTCAAGGGCAGGACATTACCCGTCTGTCGCGCGAGCTTGTGGAACATTTTCGTAACCTCCTGGTGGTCCGCCTGGCCCAGGATCGTAAAAGAGATCCCAAAGACTCTGAGCCCTCGTCCTCGCTCTTTGGCCGCCTGTTGGATTTGCCTGACCAGGAAATAGAAGAACTCAGGGGTCAGGTGTCGGAGCTTTCCGTCGATACTCTGACGGACTATTTCAGCTTCATGGCGGAGGGAGACGAAGGTGTGGCCCGTTCCCCCTACCCGCGGTTTGCCCTGGAGACCGCGTTGGTCCGGCTAGCGACATTGCCAAAGGCCGTGCCGATTACCGATGTCTTGCATCGGTTGGAGATGATGGAAAAGCGGTTGTCCCGGGGCGAGAACCCTAAGGGGGTTGAGCCTTCCAGGGAAGAGTCGCGACCCGGTGGGCAGGCGAAAAGCGAGGGCACATCCCGGAGCTCCGCCGGCGGGGAGAATAATGGGGAGGATCATAAGGAAGAAGTTTGGAAGAAATTTGTGGCCTTTGTTATGACAGAGAAAAAGGTTTTGGCTTCCCATCTTGAGCGGGTTCGTCCTTTGGGAATTTCCCCGGGTCAGCTGAAGATCGGAGTCGAGGAACGTTATCATCTCGGTTATCTTCAGGATGCTGAGAACCTGTCATCGTTGCAAGAGCTTGCCTGCCGATTTTTCTCCCGGGAAGTGGCCGTAGGAATCACTTCCGTCCCACCCAGGAAGCGGGAACTTAGGGACGAGGCCGCCAATGGTTCGAGCCCGCTTAATGAAGCGGAAAACAATATGGTAAGAGAGACGCTCAGAATTTTCGGCGGCTCGGTCAAAGAAATCAAGAAGGGA
>MGRY01000171.1:8506-11801 GCA_001799045.1 Deltaproteobacteria bacterium RIFCSPLOWO2_02_56_12
CTTTGTGAAAGAAAAAGGAGGATTCGATGGCTAAAGGTCTTGGCGGCATGGGCAATCTCTTTAAGCAGGCTCAGGAGTTTCAGTCCCGGCTGGCGCAAGTTCAGGAGGAATTGGCCCGCAAAACCGTGGATGCTTCCTCCGGAGGAGGCATGGTGCAGGTTACGGTGAACGGGCAGCTGGAGTTTTCTTCTGTCAAGGTGGACCCGGCCGTTGTCAATCCTCAAGAAAAAGAGATGCTGGAGGATCTGATTCTGGCTGCGGTGAATGAAGGACTGCGCCGGGCGCGCGCAATGGCGTCAGAGGAGATGAGCAAGGTGACGGGGGGATTCAAGATTCCCGGTTTGATGCCGTGATTATGAGAGAATCGAGAATGGAGGATCGAGGATCGATTATCGCGATCTTCTATCCTCTATCTTCAATCCTCGGCGTTTCATGAAAATATGAGCAGCTATCCAGCCCCATTGGCCCGGCTCATCAAAGGGCTCTGCAAGCTCCCCGGCATCGGGGAGAAGACCGCGGCCCGATTGGCTTTTCACATGCTCAAAGAACAGAAAGAGAATGTGCTGGAGCTGGCGGAGAGTATCGGAAAACTAAGGCTCGAGATGGGTCTCTGTCGTACGTGCTTTGGCTTAAGCGAGGTGGACCAGGGCAGCACCAAGGGAGCGGAGTGTAAGGTTTGCCAGGACCTGCGCCGTGAGCGGGAGAAGATTTGCGTGGTGGAGGAGCCGGCGGACATGGTCGCGGTGGAAAATTGCCATGAGTTCAAGGGACTCTATCACGTGTTGCATGGAACCATCTCTCCCTTGAACGGCGTCGGGCCCGACTCTCTGAGGATTAAGGAGCTGATGGAGCGGGTCCGAAGTTCCGGAATCCTGGAGATCATTGTAGCTACCAATCCGACGGTCGAAGGGGAGACAACGGCGCTGTACCTCTCCAAGGTGATTAAACCGCTTGGGGTGAAGGTGACGCGCATCGCCCGCGGCCTTCCGATGGGAGGAGATCTGGAATACACCGACGCGGTTACTCTGAGCAAGGCGATCGAGGGAAGAAGAGAAATTTAACGGAGGAGTTATGCGCAAAATATGGTGCCTTTTTCTGGCCCTTACTCTCTGGGGCTGTGTGACCTACGGGAGAGACTTCGGGACTACTCCGGTGAAGAATATCCAGCCCAACGTCACCACCCAAAAAGAGATCTTCGGCTACTTTGGAGAACCGGTGCGGAAGGGATTGGACAGCGGCAACGAGACCTGGACCTATTCCTATCACACGTATCAAATCGGGCAGCTTGTCGATTCCAAGGAGCTCTACGTCGTTTTCAACAAAGACGGCACCGTACGGAGTTACTCCTTCACGTCCAAATAAAAAAGGGACTAAGGGATCAAGGGTTAAAGAGCTTCTCAATCCGCGCGCGGATCTCGTCGCGCACTGCTCTGAATGTTTCTAAGACAGTCTCCTCATCTCCCTTAGCCAAAGCCGGGTCAGGAAGGGGCCAGTGAAGGTGCTCTGTGTTTTTGGAGAGCGTTGGACAGCTTTCCTGGGCCTCGCCACAAAGGGTAACGACCAGATCGATGTTCTCCAGGGGGAGCGTTCCCAGTCCTTTCGAACTCTGATTCGAAATATCGATCCCAGCCTCCGCCATGACCTTGATCGCTAAGGGATGGACTGCCTTTGGCTCTGTCCCGGCGCTGAAAATCTTGACGTTCTCAGGCGCCAGGCTGCGGGCAAATCCCTCGGCCATCTGGCTGCGGCAGGAATTGCCCGTACAGAGAAAAAGAATCCCTCTTGACTCTTTGGCAGGCCCGGCCGAGAGAAGCAAAACTCTCACTGTTGTCCCCTTCTGTATTTTGCTTTCGATTCTCAGAAGGCCATGGTGAGCTTGGACAATGTGTTTGACAATCGCCAATCCGAGGCCGGTTCCTCCAAGCTCCCGCGATCGGGCCTTGTCCACCCTGTAGAAGCGCTCGGTTAATCTTGGCAGGTCTTTTTCGGAAATGCCGCAGCCCGTATCCGCCACGGCGATCTCCACCCGGGGGGGCTGATGATTATTGGAAGAGACCAGGCGCGCCGCAACCTCGATTCGACCACCGGATGGCGTGTACTTTAGAGCATTGTCGATCAAGTTGATAAGAAGTTGTTGCAGACGATCCGCATCTCCGATAATGAGAGGTAAGTGAGCGTCGACGGATTGCCAGAGCGCGACGTTCTTTTTTGCGGCTTGATCCTGAAAAATCTCCAACACTCTGCCTATAAGATCCGCTGCTGGTAGTTTTCCCATTTCCAGGCGAATTTGCCCCGATTCCAGGTCCGATAGGGTGAGCAAGTCATCGATGAGCCTGCCCAGCCTCTCGGAATGACGGTGGATAATGCCGAGAAAGTGCTCCGCGTCTTTGGGGTCGGAGGGCGGGGAGTGAAGCAGAGTCTCTGCGTAGCCCCGAATGGCCGTCACGGGGGTGCGGAGTTCGTGAGAGACATTGGCGACGAAATCAGACCGGACGGTTTCGAGACGTTTGAGCTCTGTCACATCGTGGAAGACCAGGATATAGCCGAGAGGTTTCTCATTCCCATCTCTCAGGCTCACCGCATTGACCCTGAACCACTTGTCGTCATCGAGGGAGATTTCCTTGGTGAAGCACTCTTTGGAGCAGTCGCATGCCAGGACCTCTTCCATCAACTGCTTCATTTCCGGATGACGCGAGACCTCCAGAAGAGAAGCGCCGAAAAAATTCTGGTGGGGAGCGAGGTTGAACATCTTTTGGGCGTTCTGATTAAGCAGGATGACCCTTCCCTGGGTATCCACCACCAGGAGCCCCTCGATCATGCACCTCAGTATAGATTCGACCTTCTCCTTCTCTGCGGTGATTCCTTTGATTTTTTCCTGAATGTTTCGGCTCATCTCGTTTAAGTTTTTTTCCAAGACGCTGAGTTCGTCTTTTTCCTTGACCTGAATCGGCCCCCGGGAAAAAGAGCCCTCGGAAACGTTCTCGGAGAATTCTACCATCCGCTTCACCCTTCGTTCCAGGTGGCGGGAAAAAAGGAACGCCAAAAACAAGCCCAATCCTGAGACCAGGAGGAGCCCGGCGAGAATGGCCTGCCGTATGGAACCCACTGCCTCTTCGACGGAGTGCAGGGGAACCGAGATGCGGACGATGCGGCCTTTTTCTCGCTGAAGAATAGCCTGGTAAAGCATTTCATACCGGACGGTTGTGCTGTATCGGATGCTTCTACCGGCGCTTTTGGATAGGGCTTCCAGCACTTCAGGCCTGGTTCCGTGATTTTCCATTGCGATGGAGGCTTC
>MGRY01000171.1:11816-13874 GCA_001799045.1 Deltaproteobacteria bacterium RIFCSPLOWO2_02_56_12
GACCTTCCCATTCAGGGCGATAAGCGTAATCCGGACTGCCAGGTCCCGGCCCAGTTCGCGGCAGATTTTATCCAAAACGTCTCCATCCAGGCCAAGGGGAAGCAAACGGCTTACGATCTTCGCTTCTTCCTGCATCTTCTTGGACAGAAAGGCGATGTGGAAATCTTTTATGATGGCTCCGGCATAGAGGTAAAAGAAGACAAAAAGCAGGAGAACAACAATGAGGTAGGATAAGAAAAACTTGACGACAAGCCTATTTTTCCAGGGCCTTTTCATGGAATTTGTAACCCACTCCCCGGACCGTTAAAATCCAATCGGGTTTACGGTCGTTTTTCTCGATGGCTTTCCTCAATCTCCGTATATGGACATCCACTGTGCGGGGATCCACGAAGACCTCTCCGCCCCATACCCGGTCCAGCAGCTGGTCCCGGCTCAGAACCCGATTGGGATTTTGAACCAAAAAGCCGAGAAGCTCAAATTCCTTGAGGGTTAATCGCACCGCTTTGCCTCTAACGATGGTCTCGTAGGTTGAGAAGTTAATCTTGAGGGGGCCCTTTTCGTAAACTTCACTCACCGGATGACTGGACTGCATCTCGGTCCTGCGCAGGATGGCCTTCACCCGGGCCACCAGCTCCCTGGGACTGAAGGGCTTGGTCAGATAGTCATCCGCGCCCATCTCCAGGCCGACTATGCGGTCCGCCTCGCCGGCTTTGGCGGTGAGCATGAGAATTGGGATTTGACTCGTTTCAGGCCGCTCGCGCAGGTTTCTGCACAACTCGAGTCCTGAGAGTCCCGGCAGCATCAAATCCAGAACGATCAGGTGAGGTTTTTCTCTCTGTACTAATTTGAGCGCTTTCTCTCCATCCTCCGCCTCAATGACCTTGAAGCGCTCCTGGGCGAGGTTATAGTGGACGAGCTTACGGATATCGGGCTCGTCTTCGACTACCAAGATTTTTTGCCCGGACATGGAAGTCAGATGGACTGGGGGATCTCTTTGATGTGACGGATGCTCTTCCCTTTGACCATGAATATCACCATTTCGGCGATGTTGGTGGCATGATCGGCGATCCGCTCGAGATATTTCGAGATGAACCCGATCTTCATCGCCCGATTGATCGTATGCGGGTCTTCGATCATGAAGCTGATAGTCTCACGGAAAATCTGGCCGTTGAGATCGTCCACCTCCTGGTCGTCTTTACAAACTTTGAGCGCCAGGTCCGTATCCTCGCGGACGAATGCGTCCAGACTCTCCCGGATCATCCGCTCGGCGATTCGAGCCATGCGAGGGATATCGATGTAAGGCTTCAGTTGCGGTTCGAGGTTCAGCTCCAGGGCGCGCTCGCAGATGTTGACCGCCATATCGCCCATCCGCTCGAGGTCCGTGGTGATCTTGAGACCTGTTGTGATAAACCGGAGATCCTTCCCAGCCGGCTGGTGTAAAGCAAGGAGGCGAAGGCAAAGATCATCGATCTCGACATCCATACGGTTCACCTCGTGGTCCCTCTGAATGATCGTTTCGGCCAAGGGGGAATCTCTTTCGACCAGCGACTTCACCGCCTTCTGGATCTGATCTTCTACCAGGCCTCCCATATAGAGGATATCCTCGCGGAGCTTTTTCAGCTCTTCCTCGTATCTTTTGTCGGTATGCTCGGGTTGCATAAGCACTCCTTAATAACTGTTTGAACCGTTTAAACTGTTCAATCCGTTCAAGTCGTTTTAGCCAAATCTTCCAGTGATGTAGTCCTCCGTCTGGCGCTTCTCCGGGGCCGTAAAGATCTTGCTGGTCGCCCCAAATTCTATCAATTCACCCAGATAGAAGAAAGCAGTAAAATCGGACACTCGGGCTGCCTGCTGCATGTTGTGGGTGACGATGACAATCGTGAATGTCTCTTTGAGCTCGTGAATCAGCTCCTCGATTTTGGCAGTCGAGATCGGGTCTAGCGCGGAGCAGGGCTCATCCATTAAAAGCACCTCAGGTTCGACGGCCAGAGCCCGCGCGATGCACAGACGCTGCTGCTGGCCCCCGGAGAGATCCATGGCGCTCTTGTGGAGGTTATC
>MGRY01000172.1:0-909 GCA_001799045.1 Deltaproteobacteria bacterium RIFCSPLOWO2_02_56_12
TGAAGGCGCTCAAGGAAGAGGGCTTTCGCGTCATTCTTGTCAACTCCAATCCTGCCACGATCATGACTGATCCCGATTTTGCCGATCGTACCTACATCGAGCCGATTACCGTGGATACTGTTGAGAAGATCATCCGCAAGGAGCGTCCCGATGCCCTGCTCCCGACGCTGGGCGGGCAGACCGCGTTGAATATTTCCATCGATCTGGCGGAACAGGGCATCCTGGAGCGTTACGGCGTGGAGATGATCGGGGCCAAGCTCGAAGCGATCAAGAAGGCCGAGGACCGCGATCTCTTCAAGGAAGCGATGAAGAACGCCGGGTTGGACCTTCCCCGCAGCGGCTATGCCCGCAACCTGCGGGAGGCCCAGAAAATCCAGCGCCGGCTCCATTTCCCCCTGATCATACGCCCCTCGCGCACGCTGGGCGGCAGCGGTGGAAACATCGCTTACGGTCACGAGGAATTCAAGGAAGTCGTGCAGCGCGGCTTGAATATCTCCCCGGTTCACGAGGTGCTGATCGAGGAGTCGGTAATCGGCTGGAAAGAGTTCGAGCTCGAAGTCATGCGCGACCACAAGGACAACGTGGTGATCGTCTGCCCGATCGAAAACTTCGATCCCATGGGAATCCACACCGGGGACTCGATCACCGTCGCGCCGGCGCAAACCCTTACGGACAAGGAATATCAAATCATGCGCGACGCCGCCCTCAGGGTCATTCGCGAGATCGGGGTCGATACCGGCGGATCCAACATCCAGTTTGCGGTCAATCCCAGGGACGGGCGCCTGGTGGTGATCGAGATGAACCCACGGGTCTCGCGCAGCTCCGCCCTGGCGAGCAAGGCCACGGGTTTTCCCATTGCCAAGATCGCCGCCAAGCTGGCGGTGGGCTACACCCTAGACGAGATCCCCA
>MGRY01000172.1:928-5241 GCA_001799045.1 Deltaproteobacteria bacterium RIFCSPLOWO2_02_56_12
CCCGCAGATGAAGTCGGTCGGCGAGGTCATGGCGATAGGGCGCACCTTCAAGGAATCGCTCCAGAAAGCGATGCGCTCTCTGGAGATCGGCTCGTATGGTTTTGAAGAGAAGATAAAGATCAGCGCGAATCGCGACGAGAACCTTAAGCTTTTGCGCCAGAAGCTGGAGACCCCCAATGCCCAACGCTTGTGGTACTTGGCGGACGCCTTTCGATTGGGAATGGGCACTGATGAAATCCATGGCCTTACCAGGATCGACCCGTGGTTTTTGCAGCAGGTAAAAGAGATCATTGCGTCTGAAGGAAGGATTAGGGAACGGCGCGGGAAAACAGCGGAGTTGACTGCCGGCTTTTTTAATCCGCTCAAACAAATGGGCTTCTCGGATCGTCGCCTGGCGGATCTTTTGGAGCTGCCGGACGCAGAGATCCGCGCGCTCAGAACTCAGGCTGGAGTCCGCCCGGTCTTCCGCGCGGTGGATACCTGCGGCGCGGAGTTTGCGGCCTATACCCCTTATCTCTATTCCACCTACGAAGGAGAGGACGAATCCAATCCCACGGCAAGGAAGAAGATCATGATCCTGGGAGGGGGACCGAACCGGATCGGGCAGGGGATCGAGTTCGACTATTGCTGCGTCCATGCCGCGTTTGCTCTCAAAGAGGACGGTTATGAAACCATCATGGTGAACTGCAATCCCGAGACCGTCAGCACCGATTATGACACTTCCGATAAATTATATTTCGAGCCGCTGACGCTCGAGGATGTCCTGAATATCGTCGAGCGCGAAAAACCCGACGGGGTGATCGTTCAATTTGGCGGTCAAACGCCTTTAAAACTGGCCCTGCCGCTCGAACGCGCGGGGGTGAAAATCATCGGCACTTCTCCGGACAACATCGACCTGGCAGAGGACCGTGAGAGATTCAAGCAACTGCTGGAACAGCTGGGGATAAACCAGCCCGAGAGCGGCACCGCCCGTTCCTACGAAGAGGCGCAGCATATCGCGGAGCGGCTCGGCTATCCCGTTCTGGTCCGCCCTTCTTATGTTTTAGGCGGTAGGGCCATGGAGATCGTCTACGATCAGGAGTCGCTCAGGCACTATATGACGCATGCGGTGGCGGCCTCCCCTGAGCATCCGGTCCTTATTGATAAGTTCCTGGATGACGCGGTCGAACTGGACGTGGACGCCCTGGCAGACGGAGAAAGGGTGGTTATCGGGGGAATCATGGAGCACATCGAAAGGGCCGGGGTTCACTCCGGCGATAGCGCCTGCGTCCTGCCGCCAAAGTCTATCGGAAAAGATATCCAGGATGAGATCCGGCGTCAGACCGTTTCACTGGCAAAGGCGCTCAATGTCCGCGGGCTGATGAATGCTCAATTCGCCGTCAAGGGGCGTGATATCTATGTCCTGGAGGTGAACCCGCGGGCCTCGCGCACCGTCCCGTTTGTGAGCAAGGCGATCGGAGTGCCGCTGGCAAAACTGGCGGCGCGGATCATGGTGGGGAAAAAACTGGCGGATCTCGGCCTGACCTCGGAGATCCTTCCCCGGCACGTCTCCGTCAAGGAATCCGTTTTTCCCTTCAGCAAGTTCCCGGGCGTGGACACCCTCTTGGGACCGGAGATGAAGTCTACCGGCGAGGTGATGGGGATGGGCAGCTCGTTCGGCCTTGCCTTTGCAAAGGCGCAACTGGGCAGCGGAATGCGTTTGCCATTTCAGGGCAAGGTCTTTGTCAGCGTGCGGGATGAAGACAAGGAAAGCGTCTGTGCCATCACCCAACGCCTGCACCGGTTAGGGTTCGAGATCGTTGCGACGCGGGGCACGGCGGCATACTTTCACAGTCGCGGGTTGCCGGCAGAGATGGTCAAAAAGGTTCAGGAGGGGAGCCCGAACATCGCCGAAGCGATCAAGAACGGTGAGATCGCTATGGTCATCAACACGCCAACCGACGCCCACTCGCATGCCGATTCCTATTATCTCAGGCGCAACGCCCTCGACTATCAAGTCCCATATTTTACCACTATAGCCGGCGCAGATGCGGCCGTGGAGGGGATCGAGCTCCTGAAAGAGGGCGAACTCGACGTGCAGGCGCTGCAGGAATATCAGGCAGCCGGCGGTAGGTTAGGATGAAGGATGAACTATTTTCCAATTATCAGCCTACCGCTGTTCCACCCAAAGATTGTTTTCGGGCGCTTAGGACTCCACTGCGGTTCCTTAAAGGGGTTGGTCCCAAGCGGGCGGCTCAACTAGAGGGACTTGGGCTCAACACCGTAGAGGATCTTCTTTACCACCTGCCCTTTCGCTATGAGGATCGCCGCCACATAAAAAAGATCCGCCAGGCGACTGTCGGGAAAGAAGAGAGCTTCATCGGCAGGCTGGTTGCCCTGGAGAAAAAGTTTATCCCCAGAACGAGGAGAAGCATCCTTACAGGGACTCTGGCAGATGAAACCGGAACGCTTGGGTTAGTGTGGTATCGCGTCCGGCCGTATATCGCGAAAAGTCTTGTAAAGGGTCAAGAGCTGCTGATCCACGGCAAGGTGGAGAGAGGAATGGGGGCCCAGAAGAGGATGGTCCATCCGGAGTTCGAATCCATGGAGTCCGGAAACGAAGAGGAGAGGGAAAGAATCCTCCCGATCTATCTCAAGCCGGGAGGGATGTCCCTGAGCTCGATTCGAAGATGGGTGGCGCAGGCGCTTGACGAGTATTGCGGTTTTTTGCCCAGCTTCCTGCCGGACGTTATCGCTCGAAGAGAGGGGACGACGGATCTCGCGCGCGCGATGGCCGAAGTTCACCGTCCGGAGAAAATCGCCGATATCGTTTCACTTAACGAGTTTGCCTCGCGCGCCCATCGCTCGATCATTTTTGATGAGTTTTTCTATCTCCAACTGGGGCTCGGACTCAGAAGAAAATACCGAACCACACTGAAGGGTATCTCCTTTACCGGCGATGAGAGAAGCCTCACGCAAAAAATGTCAGCGCTGCTCCCTTTTTCCCTGACCGGCGCGCAAGAGCGGGTCCTGAGCGAGATCCACCAGGATATGGAATCGCCGCGCCCTATGCAGCGCCTGGTCCAGGGGGATGTCGGTTCCGGCAAGACCATCGTGGCCTGGCTGGCGGCGCTCAGGGCCATTGAAAACGGCTTTCAGGCGGTATGGATGGCGCCGACGGAGCTTTTGGCCGAGCAGCATTACCGCAACCTCAAAGGTTTTGCCGAGAAGTTGGCGGTTCCCATCGCTTTGCTTACAGGCTCTCTTTCGTCAGGGGAAAAGAGGGATACGGTTCAAGGGATCGAGAGAGGGGAGACTGCCTTTATGATCGGGACCCATGCGCTGATTCAGGAAGGAGTCCACGTCCCTCGCATGGGCCTTGGCATTATTGATGAGCAGCACCGGTTCGGAGTGATCCAGAGGATGGCGCTGCAACATCTCTCCGGCGGGCGCGGCGCATCCGCCCCATCGCTACCCCAGCCCGACATTCTCCTTATGAGCGCCACCCCGATCCCCCGCAGCCTTGCTATGGTCCTTTACGGAGATATGGAGGTCTCCTCGGTGGACGAGATGCCCCCCGGCAGGATCCCGGTGCTGACAAGACTCTTTAACGAGGGGGCCCGTCAGGAACTCTACGAACTGGTTCGGGAGGAACTCCGCAAAGGACATCAAGCCTATATAGTCTATCCATTGGTGGAGGCATCGGAGAAACTCCAGCTCCGCGACGCGACCCGGATGGCGCGGGAACTCTCCGAGTCGGTCTTCAGGGAGTTTCGCCTGGGGCTGGTTCATGGGAGAATGAATTCTGAAGAACGCGACCAAACCATGCGCCGCTTCAAAGATGGGGACGTGCAGGTCCTGGTGGCGACGACCGTGATCGAAGTAGGAATCGACATCCCCAACGCGACGGTGATGGTAGTGGAACACGCGGAACGCTTCGGCCTATCCCAACTGCACCAGCTCCGCGGAAGAGTGGGAAGAGGAAAAGATCCTTCCCGGTGCTTTTTAGTCACCTACGACGGCAATAACCCGGACGGTTTAAGGCGACTTAAGGTCATGGAAAAAGAGCATGACGGCTTTAAGATCGCCGAGGCGGATCTCGCACTCAGAGGTCCCGGCGAACTGTTGGGTACCCGCCAATCAGGTCTGGCGGACTTCCGCCTGGCGAATCTCGTCCGGGATTCCCGTCTTCTCCTCGAAGCGAGAAAGGAAGCGCTCGCCTGGCTAGCACAGGATCCGAGGCTAACGGGAAAGGAATCCCGGCCCTTGAAAGAGATCCTAAAACAGCGCTGGGGCGGCCGGCTGGAGCTTGGGGGGATCGGGTAGGGTCTCGA
>MGRY01000173.1:0-1121 GCA_001799045.1 Deltaproteobacteria bacterium RIFCSPLOWO2_02_56_12
TGATCTGGCGCGAATTGGTCCGCCCTGGAATTTTTCCCGCCTTGAGATCCATAAAATATTTGAAGAAGCCGCCGCGGTAGTTGTCCACTTCCGGATTGGGGATGCGCGCTCTCTCTTCGGCCTGGCCCGCTACATAGCCGACGTTCCCGTGGAGCCGGACCATCCCCTCATCCATGGTCTCGACCGTATTTCGCCCCAGCTTCACAGAGAGATCGCAGCGCTTGACTACCTTCGGACCAATCTCACAGGCGCGCACACAGGTGATGTGGGATCCCTCTTCGAGCCATTCGGGCTCATCGAATACGACTCTCGTAGAATCCGTGCAGGCCGCCACGATGTGCGACCCGCGCACGGCGGCTTCAGGGGTTTCTACTGCCTCGACCGACAGCCCTAACTTTGCGCTCATCTCTGCGGCATAGGCTTCCCGGTGGGCCTTGGTCGGGCTGTATACTTTGACCTTCTTTAGCTTGCGCACCTCGTGGAAGCCCTCGAGATAGCTGCGGGCCATACCACCAGCCCCGAACATCCCCACCACCGAGGCGTCGGACCGGGCGAGATATCTGGCGCCCAATCCCGCGCAGCCGCCTACGCGCATATGCTGCAGCAGTCCATCGTTGACAATCGCCAGGGGTTCGCCGTTGCGCACGCTGAACACCATGATCAAGCCGCACCACGTCCCGGGACGCATGCAATACTTTTCCTCGGTCTTTCCGTCGGGCCAATAAACGATGTCCGACTTCATGCGGATGGCAAAGACCCCGATCTTGCGACTCGCGCCTTCCATCGTCCCCCAACGGAAATAGCCGTCCGGCCGCTCGCAGGGCATCCACACGTCCAGGCGCGGGCGATAGACTGCGTCGCCTTTCAGCAGATCCTCATACCCGGTCTCGAGCGCCTCGATGCAGCTCTTCATGTCGAAGAGTTGTTCCACTTCTTGATTGTTGATCAGAAGCATAGTTACCTCCAAGCTCTGGCTTACAACAATATCAAAAATTTGGGAAGAGTGAGGAAAGAACGAGCCCTTTTCCTATTTGCGGGCAACACAGACAAAATAGTCCCGCTTCCACAACAGCCCGTCGCCGAAGCGGCGCACAAGCGGGGGCAAAATGGATAAGAGCTGC
>MGRY01000173.1:1132-5544 GCA_001799045.1 Deltaproteobacteria bacterium RIFCSPLOWO2_02_56_12
GGCGCCATCCATTCTCCTCCAGCCAGGCTCGACGAATCAGCCGCCGGAGCATTCGCTCTCTTGGCTGTTCCCGATCCAGCCACTGCATGAAGCCGGGATAGACTTCTCCGGCAATCGATCTCTCCTCCTCCAGGCCGAGGCCGCTGGCCAGGAGGAAGCCTCGCCAATCGGACCAAGTCACCAGGGGAAGTTGGGCCAACCATTCCCATCGAAGCAGATAATTTTGCGAGGTCGCTACCGCATCGGCCATGAGCAGCCTCCCGCCGGGACGGAGCACCCTGCGGCTTTCGGCCAGGAAGCGGGGCTTATCTGCAAAGCAGTGCGCGGCCTCGAGACAGAAAACAACATCAAATGCCCCATCGGCAAAAGGCATATCGCACGCGCTGCCCACGTGAACGCGCACGCGATCTTCCAATCCATGCATCCTGATCAGTTCCTTAGACCAGAATACCTGCTGCTCCACCACATTGAGGCAATCCACCTGCGCTCCATAGTGCGAGGCCAAGATGATCGCCGCCCCGGCAAGACCGGAGCCCACATCCAGGACCCGCGCTCCGGTGAGATCGGGCGCGCATCCGGCAAGGAAATGGACCAGCGCGATCTGCGCCTCGCCGATCTCTTTTGCCCCGGGCCAGTAGCCCAGATTGATCAGAAGGAGCGGCCGGCCCCTGTAGCTGGCCACGCTCCAGCGATGCTTTGGGTCGAGAAACGGCGCGGCCAGCCGGTCCACAAAGGCGGTGGGCAGGGCCCGCCCGTCAAGCAGCTCCTCGAGCATGCGATCCCGATGCGTATAGACCTCGCGGACCCGATGAATGAACTGGGCCTCAGCGCGATTCATTGCCGACTGCATGATGATTTCATTTAAACATAAAATAGGGGGAGATAGCTATCGGCCCATTTCCCGGATTGACTTTATAGCGCAATTGCCGCAATTATAGGCCCACTTACGGAGCGCGAGGTACGGGACTTGAAAATTCTACGTTTCGATGACGGCAGGATCGGCATACTTAAAGATGGAGATCGCGTGGTGGACGTGAGCGCGACGATCACCTCGCGCAAGGCCAAAGGTCCGCAAAGGGTGATGGAAGATATCATTGAGAACTTTCGCGGCTACCGGCGCAAGTTCGAACGAATCCTGGCAAGGGAGCCGGGTGTTCCGCTGAGCAGCGTCAAACTCCTGGCGCCTATCCCGCGCCCCGGCCAGTGCCTGGCGGCCTTTGTGAATTACCTGGACCGCCCTGACCGAAGCGTAGACAGCTTACCCGATGAGTTTTTCTACAAGTCCCCGGACCTGGTCGGCCCGGAAGGCGCCGTGGAGCTGCTGGATATTGCGCCGGTCGTGGTTTATCAGGCCGAAGCGGAGCTGGCCTTCGTCATCGGTAAAAACGCAAAAAACGTATCCGCCGGCGACGCCATGGACTATGTTTTTGGCTATGTCCCCTTCTTTGACATTTCTGCCAGGGGATTGGCGCGGCGCACCCAGTTCGTTCCCAAGGGACAGGACACCTACGGGCCCTGCGGCCCCTGGATCACTACCAAGGACGAAATCCCCGATCCCCATAATCTCGTGGTGCAATCCTGGGTCAACGGCCAGGCCAGGCAGAATTACAACACCAGATTTATGGCTCACAAGATCCCCGACCAGATAGCGTGGCTAACCAAATTCGTCCGGCTGCAGCCGGGGGATGTCATCGCCACCGGCACGTATCACGAAGGACTCGGCCCTATCAACGACGGCGATGTCCTGGAGATCGAGATTGAGAAAATGGGCAAGGCGAGATTTTTTATCAAAGGTCACGGCCCGCGCAAGGACGCCGAGTGGATGCCCGGCGTAAATCAACCCACGGCCCCGCCGGGGGGAAGAATGACCATAGTTTAGCTGTTATTCCGCGCCTATTTTAAGCAGGGTCGACCCCGGTCAGCCCCTTATGCCAGGCCAGGAACCGATGGTAGGAAAGGAAGAAAAGCTGGTTTAGGGCATAACCTACAATCGCCAAGGAAAGCATCCCGGCATACATCTGATCAACCTTAAACCTCCTCTGGGCATCCAGGATGAAATAGCCTATCCCGTCCGTGCTTCCTACCATTTCCGAGATGACGACCAGGATCAGCATAATGGCCAGACTTACCCTCAGGCCGGTCATGATCTGCGGTGAGGCCGCGGGCACAACGACCCTGGTGATCATCCTCCGGCGCGAAAGGCCGAAGGTCCTGGCGGTATCGATGAGGAGCCGATCTATATTTCTCACGCCATCGTACGTATTGAGAAGGATGGGCCAGGCACAGGAGAAAAAAATAACAAATATCTTCATCTCATCCCCCAGGCCAAAAAACAGCATGGCGACCGGGACTATGGCGGGCGGAGGAATCGGGCGGGCCATCTCAATGACCACCTCCAGCAGCCGGTAAACCCAAGGATAGAGTCCCATAACGACCCCCAAGGGTATAAACACAAGAGCGGCTAATAAGTATCCTGCCGCCGCCCGCTTTAAGCTTAAGAGTATCTGGTAGGGCAGGTCGCCGGAAAGGACAAGCAGGAAGAAAGATTGCAAAATCTTGCTCATCGGCGGGAAGAAAAGAGGATTGACCAACTCCGCCCGCGAGATAAATTCCCAAACCGGGATCACGGCCACAAGCACGAGAATACCGTTTAGCTTTGACTCGATCGGCCACTTCATATCTGCTCTCCGGCCGTCATTCTCCGGTGCCAGGCCATAGCCCTCTTCTCTAAGACAAGAAACAGGCGGTTGAGGCCGTATCCCAGCAAAGCCACGAGGAAGATGCCGGCATACATGTTGTCGGTTCTCAAAGATCTCTCCTCATCCAGAATGAAAAACCCAAGGCCGCTTACCCCTACTATCATTTCGGACGTTGTGACCAGAATCAGGGCGATAGCCAGACTGACGCGGAGACCGGTCACGATATATGGGGAGGCGGCGGGAAGGACAATCTTCCTGAGCGCCTTCCACCTCCCCAGGCCGAAGGTCCTGGCGGTATTGATAAGCGTCCGGTCGATGTTTTTAACACCGGCGATGGTATTAATGAGGATGGGCCAGGCGCAAGCATACACGGTAACCGCGACCATCATAGCGTCGCCTATGCCGAGAAAGAGGATAGCCACCGGGATGATGGCTACCGAGGGCATCGGCCGCAAGAATTCGATGAGCGACTCGGAGAGGCTGTATGCCAGCTTAAAATATCCGAGAACGATTCCCAGGGTCACGGCAAGAAGCGTCGCTAAAAGATAACCCCTCAGGAAGCGGCCCAGGGTCGCCACGATGTGGCCGACGAGCTCCCAGGAGAAAATCAATTGGCAGAGGGACAGCAGAATTCTGCTTACGGGCGGGAAGTAGAGTTGGAGGAGCGGGCTGGCACGCGCGAAGCCCTCCCAGAGAAGGAGGAAAATGCAAAACGTAGCCAGACCTGCCAGATTGATTCGCCCAAACAGTTTCACTTGATGGTTTCGTCGCTTATCTGCCGGTAAATCTCGTTTCTCAATTCCACGAATCTTGGATCGGACCGCGTACTTAGCTGATTCCTGGGTCTATCCAGATGGATATCCATCCTGAGCAGGATGCGAGATGGGCGGCGGCTCAAGACATATATCCTATCGGACAGGTAGACTGCTTCTTCAATGTCATGCGTGACGAATAATATCGTGGTCCTCAAATCCTTCCAGAGCCTGAGCAAGGTGTCCTCCAGCTCCAGCCGGGTCAGGGCATCCACGGAACCAAAGGGCTCGTCCATCAAAAGAACCTCCGGCTCATAGGCCAGCGCCCTGGCGATGGCCACCCTCTGCTGCATCCCCCCGGAGAGTTCCCACGGATAATGGCGTTCAAAGCCTTCAAGCCCCACAAGACCGATCAGGTGGCGTGCCTTTTCTTCCGCCTCTCGGGAAATCTTGCCCCTCACTTCCAGACCGAAGAGAACGTTGCCCAGAACCGAGCGCCACGCGAACAGCGACCTGTTATATTCCTGAAAGACGAGAACGAGATTCTGCGGCGGACCGTTTATCTCCACACCCTTGACCCTGACGGTCCCGGAGCTTGGCGGGATTAATCCCGCGATGCACATGAGAAGGGTGCTCTTGCCGCAACCGGAGGGCCCGACAATGGAGACAAATTCCCGGCGATCCACCTGGAAAGAGATCTCGTGAACGGCGAGAGTCGAATCTCCGCCTGTCTGCCGGTAGCTCTTGGAAAGCCCTTCCACCTCCAGAAGTCGCATCGCATCCTCGCTGTGCTCGGAATCTCAAATCACAAATCTCACCCCTCACTTTGGTAATTTAATTACCATAGCGGTATGATCCCAGGCATGCAAACCGTTTTAGATTCGCATTCATTTGGTTTATCATGGGGTCAGTGATGCGGTTGAGCGCAAGTATCATCACAGCCGGCCTGGGGGTATCTCGA
>MGRY01000174.1:0-2663 GCA_001799045.1 Deltaproteobacteria bacterium RIFCSPLOWO2_02_56_12
GGCACCAGACGACGATTGGCAACCGCGAGAGAAAGATCATAGTGCTCTTTCTCGAAGCCGAAAGAGCCCGCCATGCCGCAGCAGCCGGAATCCACCTCTGACACCTCGAAGCCCGCCCATCGCAGCGCTGCGACCGTGGGAGCCGCCCCCACAAGCGCCTTCTGATGGCAGTGACCGTGGAGCAGCGCCTTTTTTCCGTTGGACTTGAAGTTGAGCGAAAGTCTGCCCGCCTCGCGCTCGCGAAGAATAAACTCTTCGAAGAGAAAACTTCGCCCGGCCACGAGCTTCGCGGCCTCGCTGCCGAGCAACTCAGGATACTCGTCCCTGAGCGTAAGCAGGCACGAAGGCTCCAGCCCGACGATGGAGCTGCCCTTCTCCGCGTAGGGTGAGAGACGCTCGACATTCCACGCCGCATGATCTCTCGCCTCCTTCAACATGCCTTTGGAGATCATCGGCCGGCCGCAGCACTTTTTGTCGGCCAGCATCACGCGGTAACCGGCATGCTCCAAAAAGCGCGTCGCCGCGATCGCCGTAGACGGCGTGTTAAAAGTGTTGAAGGTATCGTGGAAGAGGACAACCTCGCCTCTTAATTCTTTCCCCTCAAATGAATGGCTGCGAAACCAGTCCACGAACGTTTGCTCGGCGAACGAAGGCAGAGGACGCCTGCGGTCGATCCCGGCGAAGCGCTCCAGGAGCCACCGGTTGGGCCGGGAATTCGCGAGCCAGTTTGAGAGGGGCGCAAGGCGCGAACCCCAGCGGTTCAATTTTTCGATTCCGCCAAAGAGCCGGTTGCGCAGAGGAAGGCCGTTCGTCCGGTAGTAATGGGAGAGAAATTCGTATTTGAGCTTCGCCATGTCCACGTTGGAAGGGCATTCGGCTTTGCACGCCTTGCATTCGAGGCAAAGGTCCAGGACCTCGTAGAGACGCTTGCCGGCAAACTCCTCCTTTGGAACCTTTCCTGAGAGCACGGCGCGGAGCGCATTGGCCCGGCCGCGCGTCGAGTGCTCCTCGTCCAGAGTCGCCATGTAGGAAGGACACATGGTCCCTTCCAGTTTCTTCCGGCACTCTCCCATCCCGCTGCACATCTCGACCGCCGCGGCGAAGCCTCCCTGACTGCTGAAATCCAGCAGGGTTTCCGGCTCCCATGCTTTGTACGTCGGCCCTATCCGGAGCGACTCAGTCATCGCAGGGGCATCGACAATCTTGCCGGGATTCATGAGATTTTTGGGATCGAAGGCGCGCTTGATCTGTTGGAATGCTTGGTAAAGAATCGGGCCGTATAGCTTCTTGTTGAAGTGACTGCGGGCCAAGCCATCCCCATGCTCGCCGGATAGCGCGCCGCCGAATTCCATCACCAGCTCCGTGATCTCATCGGCGATGGCAACCATCTTTTTGACTTCGCTCCCCTCTTTCAGGTTGATAAAGGGGCGGATGTGCATACAGCCGACGGAGCAATGGCCGTAATACCCGGCAACAGCGTTGTGACGGGTGAGAATCTCTCTAAACCGCTTGATGAATTCCGGCAGCTTGGCCGGATCCACGGCGGTGTCTTCAACAAAGGCGATAGGCTTCTTGTCGCCCTTGGTGCCAAGGAGCAAACCGAGACCGGCCTTGCGAACACCCCAGATGGCCCTAACCTCTTCCGGCTTGAAAGCCAAGGTGGCGGCATAGCCTATGGCGTTAGCTTTGCGCAGCTTTTCGAGTTCATAAACCTGTTCTTTCACCGCTTCTTCGGTGTCACCGGCGTACTCGACCATTAGCAGGGAATTCGGATTTCCCTGGACAAATCCCAGCCGCCTGGATTGCACGATGTTGCCCCGGGCAAGATCGAGAATCGTCTTATCGGTCGATTCCAGAGCGTACGGCGCGGTTTCCAGAATGGCTTGGGAGGCTTCCAGCGCCTCGATATCGTCCTGAAAATGAATGACGTCGAGCGCCGTCCACTTGGGTTTGGCAACCAGGCGCATCTTGGCCTCCACCACGCAGGCCAAAGTTCCCTCAGAACCGACGATCATGCGCGAAAGGTTGAATGGCTGCGTCTTGATGAACTCGTCCAGATTGTAGCCTGAAACCCGCCGCATGATTTTGGGATAGCGCGCCAGAATCTCCTCCCTGTGCTCTCGAGCCAGGCGTAAAATTTCGCGGTAGATTTGTCCTTCCAGGCTATTCGTCTTGCTCTTACTCTCCAGAGCCTCCGAAGAAAGATCCTTAAGCACAACCTCGCTGCCGTCCGAGAGGTAAACCGTCAGTTCGAGAACGTGATCCAGGGTCTTTCCGTATGTAAGAGAGTGGGCGCCGGCGGAATTGTTCCCGATCATGCCGCCGATGGTCGCCCGATTCGAAGTGGAGGTGTCTGGCCCGAAAAGAAGCCCCATACCTCTGACGTGAGCATTGAGCTCATCCTGCACCAGGCCTGGCTGCACCCGGCACCAGAGCTCTTCCCGGTTTACTTCGAGGACTCGGTTCATGTACTTGGAGAAGTCCAAGACGATGGCATGCCCAACGGTTTGTCCGGCAAGCGAAGTGCCGCCGCCTCGCGGCAGAACAGCAACGCCGTAACGGTTGGCCGTTTCGATAACCGCCTGCACGTCTCCCTTGTGGCGCGGGATGACAACACCGATGGGCTCGATCTCGTACATCGAGGCATCAGTGGAGTAGAGCAG
>MGRY01000174.1:2687-3581 GCA_001799045.1 Deltaproteobacteria bacterium RIFCSPLOWO2_02_56_12
CTCCCCTTCGATTCGCTTTTTCAGGTCGGCGGCGATCTCTAGGTAATCCCGTGGCTGACTAGTGGACATAGGCACAATCTCTATATCACAGGGCAACAGGCGGAAGGCAACAGTTTTGCTTTTTGCCTTTTGCCTATGGCCAGAAGACCACTGGACATATCAGCATAAAATCGCTAAAAGAAAGGCGGGAAAGAGCAAGAGAATGGCCGCACGAGGATACCGCATCGAACGAGACTCGATGGGCGAGGTGAAGGTGCCCAAAAATGCCTACTACGGCGCCCAGACCCAGAGGGCGGTGGAAAACTTTCCCATCAGCGGCATCGGCTTTCCGCCAAAGTTCATCCGCGCCCTGGCGATCATCAAACACGCAGCCGCGTCGGTCAACGAAGATCTCGGGCTGCTGGATCCCAAGATCGCAGATGTGATCCGGCGCGCGGCCGGCGAGGTCATGGAGGGAAAGCTCGACAAGGAATTCGTGGTGGACATCTTTCAGACCGGCTCGGGCACCTCAACCAATATGAACGTTAACGAGGTGATCGCCAATCGCGCGCTCGAACTCCTGGGCAAACAGAGAGGGGGCAAAGAGGTCCACCCCAACGACCATGTGAACATGAGCCAATCCAGCAATGACGTGATCCCGACCGCCATTCACATCTCCGCCCTGGAGGCCATTCAAAAAGAGCTCCTGCCGGCGCTCAAAGAGCTCCATAAGGCGCTGAGAAAAAAAGCCCGGGAGTTCGACCGCATTGTAAAGATCGGCCGCACCCACCTGGCGGATGCAACTCCGATCCGGCTGGGACAGGAGTTCGGCGGCTACGCGCGTCAGATCGAGCTCAGCATCGAGCGCATTAAAGCAGCCTGCGGCGGCCTGGAAGAGCTCGCTTTGGGAGGAAC
>MGRY01000174.1:3595-4707 GCA_001799045.1 Deltaproteobacteria bacterium RIFCSPLOWO2_02_56_12
GCATCAACGCCCATCCGAAGTTTCCTTCCCGCGCGCTCAAGAAGATCTCCGAGATGACTGGCCTCAACTTCCGTGAGGCCAGGAACCACTTCGAGGCCCAGGCAGCCAAGGACGCTGTTGTGGGAGTCAGCGGAAGCCTAAAGACCCTGGCGGTCAGTCTGACAAAGATCGCCAATGATTTGCGCTGGCTCTCCTCAGGCCCCAGATGCGGCATCGGAGAAATCGGACTCCCGGACACGCAGCCGGGATCGTCGATCATGCCGGGCAAGGTAAACCCCGTCATGTGCGAGTCGGTGCTGCAAGTCGCCGCCCATGTTATCGGCTGCGACGCCACGATCACGATCTGCGGCCAGGCGGGAAACTTCGAGCTTAACGTGATGATGCCGATCATGACGCTCCGCCTACTCGAGGCCATCAGCTTCAGCGCAAGCGTGGCCAGGGCATTCACGGAGAAGTGCGTGGTAGGAATCGAGGCCAATAAGGAACGGTGCGAGGAGATGGTCGAGAAGAGCCTCGCAATGGTGACCGCGCTGGCGCCGGTCATCGGCTATGATGCCGCCGCAAGAATAGCCAAAGAGTCCTTCACCAGCGGCAAGACTGTCAGGGAAGTGGCTAAAGCCCATAAGGTCCTGCCGGAAGAGAAGCTCAAGAAGATCCTCGACCCGCGGCGCATGACCGGGCCGGGAATCCCTGAAAAAGAGTAGAATTTTCCGCGTGCAAATTAATTTTTTTTCTGATATAGACTGCTCGAAGACAGAGGGGGCTCATGATCAAGCGGGCGCAGCCATACAAGAGGCAGATTTACATCTGCATTAACAACCGGCAGGGGGAGAGTCCTTCCTGCGGTTACAGCGGCTCCGAAGAGGTCGTAGAGGAGCTCAAAAAAGTCTGCAAGGAACTCAACCTGAAAGGGAAAATCCGGGTTGCCAAAAGCGGCTGCATGGATCTCTGTGCCTTCGGCCCCAATATGATGATCTGGCCGGATGGCCTTTGGTACATGAAGGTTACAAAGGAAAACATCCCGGAAATCATTGCGACCTACCTGAAGCTTGAGGAGGGGGACACAAACAAGACCGGAGCGTCTGAGATCGCCACAGGGGAATAGACTGCTT
>MGRY01000174.1:4753-8680 GCA_001799045.1 Deltaproteobacteria bacterium RIFCSPLOWO2_02_56_12
CTTTTCTACTGAAAGAGTGGCACCGTGAGTGACAACAGCTTGGCAATCGAAGACAAAGTAACCCAGAGGCAGGACTTGTGGTGGTTGGAGCCGTTGCTCGTGGTCCTTGCTCTGGGCGGTTTTGTTGTCTATGCAACCTGGGCTGGGCTGCAAAACGCCCACTACTATGCAGCCCCCTATCTTTCCCCGTTTTACTCACCCTGTCTTTCGGCTAATTGCGCACACCTGACCCTGCCGCTCATCGGCTCGTGGTGGAACCTCTCCCCCGCCATCCTCATCCTCTGGATCCCGGCCGGCTTTCGGGTCACCTGTTACTACTACAGGAAAGCCTACTATAGATCCTTTCTTGGCTCGCCCCCTGCCTGCGCGGTGCGGGACATAGCCAAAACCTACACCGGTGAAACCCGCTTTCCATTCGTGCTCCAGAATATTCACCGTTATTTCTTCTATTTAGCCACGCTGGTAGTGATTTTTCTCTGGTGGGATGCCATCTTGGCCTTCCGGTTTCCGGATGGCTTGGGGGTCGGGATCGGGACGCTGGTCCTGCTGGGCAATGCCTTCCTTCTGTCACTCTACAGCTTCTCCTGTCACTCCTGCCGCCACTTGTGCGGAGGTAGTCTCAATACGTTTTCCAAGGCTCCCGCCAGATACGGCATCTGGCGCGTCGTGAGCCGAATGAACGAACGCCACATGCTTTGTGCCTGGATCAGTCTGATCTGGGTGGCCCTGGCCGACCTTTATGTCCGTCTGCTCTCTATGGGCGTGATCACCGATGTGAGGTTATTCTGATGGCTGCGGAACAAAAGTACGAGAGCCACGAGTACGATGTCATTGTCATTGGCGCCGGTGGCGCCGGCCTGCGCGCGGCTATCGAGGCCTCGGCCCAAGGGGCGAGGACCGCCCTGGTTTGCAAATCCCTCTTGGGCAAGGCCCACACCGTGATGGCCGAGGGCGGCATCGCCGCGGCCCTGGGAAATGTCTATCCGGAAGACAACTGGAAAGTTCACTTCCGCGATACCATGCGTGGCGGCAAATTGCTGAACAACTGGCGCATGGCGCAGATTCACGCGCAAGAGGCGCCCGCCCGAGTGCTGGAATTGGAGGAATGGGGCGCCCTTTTCGACCGTACTAAAGAAGGGCTTATTCTCCAACGCGATTTCGGCGGGCACCGCTACGCGCGCCTGGCCCACGTAGGAGATCGCACGGGTCTCGAAATGATCCGGACCCTCCAGCAGCACGCGGTCCACAAGGGCATCGACGTCTACATGGAATGCAATGTGCAGCGCCTCCTTAAAGACGGCGAGCGCATCTGCGGCGCCTTTGGCTACTGGCGCGAGAGCGGAAAATGTGTGCTTTTTAAATGCAAAGCGGTAGTGCTGGCCACAGGTGGGGGGGGCAAGGCCTGGAAGATCACGTCCAACTCGTGGGAGTACACCGGCGATGGCATTACTATGGCTTTGGATGCCGGCGCCGATCTTATTGACGTGGAGATGGTCCAGTTTCATCCCACCGGCATGGTCTGGCCGCCGAGCGTGCGCGGCATTCTGGTTACGGAAGGGGTGCGCGGAGACGGCGGCACACTGACGAACTCCGAGGGAAAGCGCTTCATGTTTAATTATATCCCCGAGTTCTTCAAAGCCGAGACCGCTGAGACCGAAAAGGAAGCGGACGCCTGGTACGAAGACAAGAAAAACCGCCGCACCCCTGATCTGCTGCCCCGTGATGAGGTTGCCCGCGCCATCAATGCCGAGGTGAAAGCGGGCCGGGGCACTTCCCACGGCGGCGTCTTTTTAGACATCGCTTCACGGCGTCCCGCTGAATACATCAAGCGGCGTCTGCCCTCCATGTACCACCAGTTTAGAGAACTGGCCGACGTGGATATTACCAAAGAAGCCATGGAGGTCGGTCCGACTTGTCACTACTTTATGGGTGGGGTGCGCGTGGACGCGGATACGACCGCGGCAACGGTACCCGGGCTCTTTGCCGCCGGTGAGGTGGCAGCCGGACTGCACGGGGCAAACCGTCTGGGCGGCAACTCGCTCTCCGACCTTGTGGTCTTCGGCAGGCGCGCAGGCCTCTACGCCGCCGAGTATGCCAAGGGCCTTAAGGGATCGCTGACGGTGGACACCGCCCAGGTAGAATCCATCGCGCAGGAGTTGCTGATCCCGTTCAACGGCAAGGGCGGCGAAAACCCCTATACCATTCACGCCGAGCTTCAGGATTGCATGCAAAACCTGGTGGGAATTATACGGACGGAGAAAGAGCTTAAACAGGCTCTAGATAAGCTTGCTACGTTCAAGCAACGATTAACCAAGGTGAGCGTCGAGGGTAACCGGCAGTATAACCCGGGCTGGCATCTGGCACTGGACTTGTACTCGATGCTCGCAGTATCCGAAGCTGTGACGCTGGCAGCCATAGAACGGAAGGAAAGCCGGGGCGGCCACACCCGCGATGACTACCCCAAGACCGATCCGAAATTTGCCAAGGTCAATGTGGTCGTGAGGAAGAGCAAGGGAGAACTGCGTATCTCGCAAGAACCTCTTCCCGAAATGCCCGAGGAGCTCAAAAAACTCGTAGAGGAACAAAAGTAATGGCGACACAAGAAGTCACCATGCGCATCTGGCGCGGCGACGCCAAGGGGGGCGTTTTTAAGGAGTATCACCTTTCCATCGGAGAGGGCATGGTGGTGTTAGACGTCATTCATGCCATCCAGGCTACCCAGGCCAACGATCTCGCCGTGCGCTGGAACTGCAAGGCCGGCAAGTGCGGCTCGTGCAGCGCGGAAGTCAATGGGAAACCCAGACTGATGTGCATGACCCGGATGAACCTCTTCGAGCCGGGCAAGACGATCACGGTGGCGCCGATGAAAACTTTCCCCCTGATTCGCGACCTGGTTACGGACGTCTCTTTTAACTTCGAGAAGGCAAAAACGATTCCACACTTCCGGCCAAAGGCCAAAGAGGCCGACGGCACCCGGCGCATGTTTCAGGAGGATATCGACCGCGTCCAGGAGTTTCACAAGTGCATCGAGTGCTTCCTGTGTCAAAACGTCTGCCATGTGATCCGCGACCACGAAGACAATAAAAAACACTTCGCGGGACCGCGCTTCTTTGTTCGTTTAGCAGCCCTGGAGATGCATCCGCTGGACACCAACGATCGCAAACAACTGATCAAGGAGAAAGCCGGGCTGGGCTATTGTAACATCACCAAGTGCTGCACCGAGGTATGTCCGGAAAATATTCACATCACGGACAACTCCATCATCCCGCTCAAGGAGCGAGTGGTGGACGAGTTTTATGATCCCCTCTTCCGGCTATTCCGCAAGATCAGCGGGAAGACAGCCCCGTAAATCCGTAACCCGCAGGCACTGGAGGTCAAAATGGCTGACCAAGACTCGGGAGCAAAGCTGACCCAGGCGGAGTTCGTGAAGAAGGCGATCATTAGCCTGAGGAAAGATCCCTACAAGGGGATCCACACGGTCTACTCGGGATTCAACGAGGCCTTCCGCGCCTATTTCAACGAAGACCCCATCAAATGGACTAACCAGCTCTCTTCTGAGGGAGTCATCGAAATCCGGCCGGCTCGGGGAGGAGTCATGCTCTACCTACCCGGAGAGGCGCCGACCCGCAGCACGGGCAAAGATGTCTTAAAAAAAATGGGGCTATGACCCTAATAAGATTGATAGGAGAAGAGATTGTGGGTGCGATAGCTGTTTCTAAGAAAGAGGAGCTTCAGATTGAAAGGCTGCGCAGGAAGCTAAAAATCCCTACCAAACAATGGCGCCCATCAAAACCCGGCCGGGAGTCCGGCTAGATTTTTTTAAACCCGGTTCCGGCCGGCTGCTTGCCCTGAATTTGGAGGCCTTTGGGTTTTTCGGCTTTATCCTTGCCGGTTTTATCCTTATCGTCTTTCTCCAGCAGCTTGTCG
>MGRY01000175.1 GCA_001799045.1 Deltaproteobacteria bacterium RIFCSPLOWO2_02_56_12
CGGCTCGTAGCGGGTGATATAGCTATCATACTCGCTCGCGTAGGGCTCGGCTATCAGCAGGTTGAATTTTTGTCCTTGGATTTCGGCTCTACCGTGCCCAAACATTCGCTCGGCCGCTGGATTGAATAGGACAATGCGCCCCTGCCGGTCTATTGAAATAAAGGCATCTTGGGTGGTGTTGACCAAGGATCGGAGCCATGTCTCAGCTC
This sequence comes from Deltaproteobacteria bacterium RIFCSPLOWO2_02_56_12, assembly GCA_001799045.1. Lineage (GTDB taxonomy): Bacteria > Desulfobacterota > Binatia > UBA9968 > UBA9968 > UBA9968. The sequence goes on from MGRY01000175.1 coordinate 210, forward strand.
TCTTGCGATCGAGGATCTCCCGTTCCTCGGCCCGCTTGCGCTCGGTGATGTCGGTGGAGATGCCACAGAGCGCGTACGGAACGCCGGCGGAGTCGTAAAGGGGAAACTTGTTGGAAATGTAGGTGCGGACCCCGCCGTTGTGAGGGGCGGTCTCCTCGAACTCGATGGGAGTTCCAAGCTCAATCACCTTAAGATCGTTCGCCTGAAACGCGTCCGCCATCTCTTTTGGAAAAATGTCATAGTCGCTCTTGCCTATGATTTGCTCTCTGGTGGCGTGAAACAGTTTTTCGAACTCGCGGTTCACCAGCACGAATCGCCCCTGCGTATCCTTGACGTAGATCACCGCTGTGGAATTATCCAAAATAGCCTGCAGCCGCGCCTCGCTTTCCCGCAGTGCCCGCTCCGCTCGCTTGCGCACGGTGATGTCCCGAGCAACAACCTGTATCATCCTCTTGCCTTCATAGATCAAAGGCGCGGCTGTCACCTCTACATCAAATTCCGTCCCATCAAGCCGGAGGCTCTTTTGTTCAACGAGAGGGGTCGTTATCCCATGCTCTAACATTCGCCGAATCCGCTCATGAACCAACGCCCGATAATCGGGATGCACGACATCCATGATCGGTTTTCCGATGAGCTGCTCCGGCGAAGCTGCGCGATAAAGCTCTAAAGCGGCGCTATTGACAAAGAAGAACTTGCCCTCGTGATTAAGAAAAATTGCATAAGGGGAGAGTTCGACGAGTTGACGATAACGTTCTTCGCTCTCACGCAGCCCCTTCTCCGCCCGCTTGCGATCCGTGATGTTACGACCTTCGGCAATGACCAGGACGACTTTACCGGTGTCATCGCTTATGGGTTTGAGTGAGAAATCAAATGTCCCCACCTCCCCGCTGAAATCACGATGCTCTACTTCGTATCGGACAAACTTTCCTTGAGCCGCCTCTGCGATAGCGGCTTTTAGACGATCCTGGGTTTCACGGGAAATGTCCCACCAAGGTGTCTCCCAGAACGGGCGACCGACGACATCCGAGCGCTTGAGCCCGCGGAACTTAAGTGCGGTCTGGTTGGCTTCTAAAAGGGTGCCGTCAGGACTGAGGAGGCCAACGAATTGAAAAGTCTGGTCGAAAATTGCGTGGAATCGCCGTTCGCTCTCCCGCAACGCTTCGTCCGTCCGCTTGTGCTGAAGCACTGAACCCAGTTGGGTCGCAACCGCTGAAACGATCTCGACCAGCCGTTTATCCTCTTCGCGGGATTCGAACATGAAAAAAGCGAGAACAGCTACAACCTGATCAGCGGCAAGGATGGGAAGCCCGAAGGCGGCTTTCAAGCCGGCTTCGCGAGCAGCCTGGGAACGATAGAAAAGGCCCGGATTAACTGAAACATCCGGTATCCATTCTGGCTGCTTTGAGGACCATACGCGTCCGATTAATCCCAAACCAGGTGATCGTCTTATCCCAACCGTCGAATTTCTAAAGCCCTCGACAGCCTCGCCAATCCCGTAACATACTGGGCTGCGTTCGAGGGCTGTTGCGTCCGCGGATGGAATCCAAGCCTCTGCATAATCCCAACCTGTGGATTCGCATACGTTGCGCAGCGCAACCGCGATTGCGGATTGAAAGTCTTCGGTTTCATTGATTGCCTGCGTTATCGTGAGAAAAAGATTGAAGCTCAGGTGCTCCGGAGCCGAGACCTTGCGGGCGGCGGGTTTCTTCTGGAGTGTTTTTTTGTCGGCCATGCGCGATTAGACGGTTCTCCCTCCCTGGTTAGATAAAATGCTAGCGCTTGTACCGTAGGGAGGTCAAGCCCATCGTGCGGCCTATCTCCGAGAGGTAGTAGATAGGCAGGTTTTAGTAGGGAGTGCTAGTGGGAAAAAGTTTTTGCAGATTTGCGGCTGCAATTCTCTTTCTTCGCATATGTGCAAATCAAAATTTAAGAAGACGGTCCCGGCCGGACGGAAATACGACAGTTTTCGAAAGCCCTCCGGCTTCCGGGTTGGCATAGAAGATGCTTTTAGTAGGAGGTGCTGAGGAAAGGAGGATTCTTTATGGCGTTCCTACGGCTCCTTCATCCGCGCCTTGGATCTGCCCAAGGAGGTTCAGGCGGAAAAAGCGCAGGCGTCTTTTAAAGACGGCGTGTTGGAAATTCGGCTGCCTAAAACCGAGGAAGCCAAGAAAAAAGAGATCAAGGTGAAGGTAGAGTGATCTCGGAGGCAAGGCAATGTACACGAAAATCCTGGTGCCATTGGACGGATCGCCGCTATCAGAGGGAGTTCTGCCTTACGCCCGCTTTTTTGCAAAGCAGCTAAAAGTTCCCGTCGAGCTGTTGCAAGTAATCGAACCACATACCGTCTCAATTTTCTCTGATCCCGAGCACGGTCGCTACGTTGATGTTGTCGAGGCCGCTTTGAAGAGTAGTAGCCGTGATTATCTTGATCCGGTGGCAGGTTCCTTCCCGGAGCCGTCGGCCGTTGACTGTTCAGTAAAGATAGGGGATCCGGCCGAGGTCATTGTGGACGAAGGCTCAGCCCAGGCTGGGGCCTTGATTGCAATGGCCACGCATGGGTATTCCGGAATCCGCCGCTGGCTCATGGGGAGCGTCGCCGAAAAAATTCTGCGGGCGACAACTAACCATCTTCTCATAGTACGGCCGACCGGCCAGACCGGGACGAGCGGGGTGGCGGGACTGGAGAGCGTGCTGGTACCTTTGGACGGTTCTCCTTTGGCGGAGAAAGTTTTTCCACTAGTAGCAATCCTAGCCAGGAAGATGAATCTGGAGGTAGTTCTCCTGCGGGTCTACGCTCCGCCCCGGGCTGCATATGTCGCTGACGAATACATGCCGGACCTAACCCGGATTTCGAAGGAGATTCGAGGAGAGGCGCAGAGTTATCTTGAGCAGAGGGTGCAGCAGTTGCAGGGGGAAGGGCTGGAAAGGGTTTCCTCTCTTTTGCTGGAGGGTGATGGCGCAGGGGAGATCGTTGACATGGCGCGGCGCACCCGTGGGAGCCTGGTAGCGATGTGTACCCACGGGAGATCCGGAATCGGACGATGGGTGCTGGGAAGCGTGACGGAACGTGTAGTTCGTCATTCTGCTGATCCCGTTTTGGTTGTCCGGCCTTCCGCTCCAGGGTCGCGTTGAATATGGGTTCCTGTGGCTGGCCCTCATGACGCCAAAGACAGTTCGAGAGATCATGACAACCGAGGTAGTCACTTTATTGCGCAGTGATACCCTGCGACTTGCCGATGACATGATGATCCTCACCAACCTCCGCCACTTCCCGGTCCTGGAGGAGGGGAAAGCGGTTGGAATTATACATCGGCTCGATCTCATTCGCGCCTCGCTGGTTTCGGTTATCAAATATAGGAACCTATCACCGGGTGAAATTCTAAGCACGGTCGTGGTCAATGACGTGCAGATGGAGCCGCCTACAATGATTTCACCTGACGCCACGCTAAAAGAAGCTGCGCGCATTGTGGTGGAGAAAAACACTGATTGTTTGCTTGTCGTTGAGCGGGGAGACGTGGTTGGGCTTGCCACAAGGACAGATTTATTGAGAGAAATGGCGAGAGACTGAAAGGAAGATCGCCGGCATGAGAAGAGAGAGGCGCATGATCTTTTCAGCCCTGAGAGAAGAAAAAAGAGAATGGGCATGGGAAAATAATAATGGCTCACGAAAGTCTGGTGCATATCCCGGTGGATTCCGTTGTCCTCGAGGGCGTGCTGGCCGTGCCCGCAGAGGCGCACGGTGCGGTCCTCTTTGCTCACGGCAGCGGCAGCGGCCGGCACAGTCCCAGAAACAATTTTGTCGCGCAGATATTACGAACGGCACATCTGGGCACGCTGTTGATCGATCTGCTGACCGAAGAGGAGGACGCAACCTACGAAACCCGCTTTGACATTGGCCTACTGACAAAGCGCTTGGAAGGAGCCACGCGATGGCTGGCAGAGCTGCCGCAGACCAAAGGCCTTGCCATCGGCTATTTCGGAGCTAGCACCGGGGCAGCTGCAGCGCTTCAGGCCGCTGCCGCCCTGGGTTCGGCGGTTGGCGCCGTGGTATCGCGCGGGGGCAGACCGGATCTGGCGTGGTCAGCTCTGGAGCAGGTTCGGGCGCCTACTTTACTGATCGTCGGCGGCCTGGATGACGTGGTGATCGAGCTCAACCAGCGGGCCTATGAGCGACTGAGGGCAGAAAAAGAATTGATTATCATACCCGGCGCAACGCATTTATTTGAGGAACCTGGCGCCTTGCAGGAAGTGGCGCGCCTGGCATCCGGCTGGTTTGGAAAATATCTCCCTAAGAAGCAAGCGTGAAGTCTGGAACAAAATGCGCGCACAGTTTATTCTCCGACTGCCCGCTTTCTAGAGCTGCTTTCGAGCATAATAGCCACCACCTGTTCGTCGGAAACCTGAGAGAAATCCTCGAAAAACTGCCCCACGGCGTAAAACCGGGCCGGCACTTCCAGACAGATCGTCTCGTCCGCCTCACTGGCAATCTTTCTTAGCGTCTCGCGAGACGCGACTGCCGCGGCGGCAATGAGCCTCGCCGGCTTCCTGGCGCGCACTGCACGCAGCGCGGAGATCATGGTGGATCCAGTGGCAACACCATTGTCCACGACGATAACAATACGCCTGCAAGGGTCGATCGGCGGTCGCAGGGGGGTGTACAGCGCACGGCGTTTGCGCAAAGTCTCAAGCTGTGTCTGCTTTTCCGCGTTAATATAATCATCGCTGATCTCTAGGTCTTGGGCATACTCGGCCAAATAGACCTGGCCGGTTTCATCTACGGCACCGATGGCCAGTTCAGGCTCTCCCGGAGCGCCTAGCTTGTGGACCAACACTACATCCATCTCTCCGCCCAGGGAATCAGCGATGATCCTGGCCATAGGCACCGCCCCTCGGGGAATAGCCAGCACCAGCGGGTTTTGCCCCCGGTATTTCTCCAGCCTCCTGGCTAACAGGTGCGCTGCTTGTTCTCGGTTTTGAAACGGCATGGCTTTGTCTCCTGCTTAAACGTACATGTTGCCCTCTCAAGATTAACATCTCTGCCGGCTTGCGGGGTGGGAATTAACCCGCGAGACTAAGGGATGCAAAGGGTGCGCCAAAGCGAGTAAAGGATAGAGCGCGGAAAATCAGGCGGGTTACTGCTCTCAGACGGCCCCATTTTCTCACAGGTGCGAAGTTCTCCTCATCCGGCATGCCAGGCAGGAGGATCCTTTAACTCTTTCCCCGGCACTAGAATTGCAGCGGCTCTTCAATGAACCCGTCTGAATCGATTTTCAGGGGAAATGAACAGGTTTTCCATGAATTCCCGATCGATCACCTCAGCGTTCTCTGAAAGCGCCCGGATTGTGCTGCGGGAGCGCTACCTCAGGCGCGACGAGGCCGGACGATTGATCGAGGATGCGCACGGGATGCTGCGACGAGTGGCATCAGCTATCGCCGCGCCTGCCCGCATGTTTGGCGAGGGTTACAGTTTACCGCTATGGCTCGCGTCCGGGGCAAACGCTTTCGTTGGTCCACGAGGATGCGCGCCCTGATTGTAGGGAGTGTGCCGTG
>MGRY01000176.1:0-3287 GCA_001799045.1 Deltaproteobacteria bacterium RIFCSPLOWO2_02_56_12
CTCTCCCGCCTCCACCCCGGTCAGGATCTCAAGCCCTTCATCAATAGTATGCACCGGATATAAATGGAACTTGCCTTCTGCCACCGCCTGCACCAGATCAGCCCTAAGAATCAGGTTGCGGACGTTGGCGGCCGGGATCATGACCCCTTGATCCCCCGTGAGCCCAATTATCCGGGAGACATCGAAGAAACCTTCGATCTTCTCATTCACCCCGCCAATTGCCTGGACTTCTCCCCACTGGTTTACCGACCCGGTCACTGCGATGTCCTGCCGCAACGGGATGTTCGAAAGCCTGGATAAAAGAGCATAGAGCTCAGCCAAAGAAGCACTATCTCCTTCCACTCCGGAGTAGGACTGCTCAAAACAGAGGCTGGCTGAGAGGGCAAGCGGCTTGTCCTGACCGTAGCGGTTGCGGAGATAGCCGGATAGGATCAGCACCCCTTTGTCGTGGATGCTTCCGCTTAAGCGGGATTCACGTTCAATGTTAATGATTCCGGCCTGGCCCATGGAAACACTTGCCGTGACTCGGGCAGGGCGACCAAACGCATACCCCCCCATCTCGATGACGGAGAGCCCGTTCACCTGTCCCACCTTCCTGCCGGCGATGTCGATGAGGATCGTGCCTTTGGCGATCAATTCCCGAATTTCTTCCTCGACCCGGTTGGAGCGGAACACCCGGCTCTGCAGGGCCTGCTCCACGTGTCGGTCAGAAACGGTCTGTTTGTCTTCTTTGCGGGCCCAGTAGGCTGCTTCGCGCACCAGATCCGCCACTTCCGCATGCGAAGCCGAAATTTTCTCCCGGTCCCCCGCCTGCCGGGCGCCGAATTCGAGGAGCCGTTCTACCGCGCCGCGATCGAAATGGGAAAGCTTCTCGTCCCGGCAAAGCTTTGCTACCCACCGGCCATAAGCGAGTATATGATTTTCCTCCAGCTCCATCATCTGGCGGAAGTCAGCCCTTACCTTGAAGATCTCGCGAAATTCATCATCCCACGCGTACAGCAGGTGGTAGAGAAATGAACTGCCTACGACGATCACCTTAGTATTGATCTCCACGGCCTCCGGCTTTAACCCGGAAGCGGAGAAGAGGGCGAACGGCTCATAGGTCTCCATTTCTATCCGCCCGCTCCTGAGCGTTCGCCTCAGCACCTTCCACACCGCCGCCTCAGTAAGCGCATCCTCCAGGCTGAATATCAAATAGCCGCCGTGGGCGCGCAAAAGTGAGCCGGACTTGATGCGGGTAAAATTGGTCACGACACGACCGAAGCGATCTACCACCCGCTCAATGGTGCCAAAGAGGTTCAGATACGTGGGCGAGCTTTCCACCACTACCGGCGCCCCTTGGGTCTGGGAGTTGTCCACCACTACGTTCACTTCGTATTCCAGAAATGGATCCCGCTCGCGCATCTGAGAAACAAACGGGAAAGGCGATGGGGCAACGACACCCTCCTTGAAATCTTCGAGATTATCCAGGATTTGCTCCCGCACCTCGGCAAGGTAGGCGCTGACCTTTTCATTCTCCATCTCGCGCTCAATGCCGGTAATAAGCGGGCTCAGGAGCTTGTCGCAAAACCGCCGCTCCACCTGGCGAATGTCCGCTTCCATCTCCCGCATGACCTCTCGCTGTCTGCTCGCCATCTGCGCCATCTCTGCCACCAGTTCTTCCTGCCACTCTTCGATTTTCCCCTGTTCCTCCGGGCTTAAGCGAGAAAACTCCTCCGGACTCTTGAGTGGCTTGCCGTCTACCAGAGGAATAAAAAGGACATCGCCTCCGGGTCCGGCATGCAGCCGGAATCCCTTCTCCCGCACAAGTTTTGCAAATTGCGAATTCATCTCTTGGGCGCGGCGAGCGTACTTCTCTCTGAGCAGCCCCTTTTCTCTATCAAACTCTTCCTGGCGAAATGCTTTGGGCAGCTCCTCTTTCAGGCCCTTCACCAGGTCACGCATCTTCTGTTTTAAGTGAATCCCCTCTCCCGCCTGAAGATAAATAGCCCGGGGGGCATCCGGGTGCTGAAAGTTATGGATGTAAACCCAGTCCCCTGGGGTGGGAAAGGCGGAGCCTCGCTGCGCTACCCACCGCTGCAAGGCCTGTAGTCTCTCCGCGCCGGCAAGACCGGATACGAAAATGTTGAAACCACCCCCCATCACTCCAAGGCCGAGTTCCAATGCGGCAAGCGCCCGCTCCTGGCCGGCAAAGTCTTGCACCGCAGCCAGTTCCCCAGTCGTTGTAAACCCACTGTCAAGGGTTACCGCGAAGCGCAGCTCCTCGGCGTCAAGCTCACGCGCGATTTTCGCTCCTTTCAGCCCCGTGACTTTCTCCGGCTCTTTTTTCGCTGCGGCGATTCTGTCGATCACTCCTTGCTCCCTTTACCCTTACTCTCTTGTTTCATCTTCGGCAGGACTACGTGCAAAACTCCGTCGCAAAATTCAGCTTTAATCTTGTCCTTGTCTACGGTTTCCGGGAGCACCAGCCGCCGCACAAAATCACCCCAGCAGCGCTCCTGGTAATGAAACGTCTCGTCGCTATAGCTCTGTTCCATGGAGCGCCTGCCCTGTAATATGAGCTCCCTCCCCTTCACCTCTACCTTTACGTCCTCTCCCTTTACTCCGGGAAGATCCGCCTCGAGGATAAACGCCTCTGAAGTTTCGTAGAGGTCGATTGAGGGATTCCATCCCTGCAGCTCGCGGTCGATTCCCCACGGACGGTGGATGAGCTCGTCAAAGAGGCGGTCCACCTCATGGGACAATCGCAAAGGAAAGGAAACCGATCTGTCCTGCTTCGGCATAGGGCCGGTAATTTATCCCTTGTTCGATCGACGCGTTCGCCTTCTCAGCCTGGAAATCTGCCTGCCCGATTGGGACTTGAGCTCGGCAAGCACCAATCGCTCTGCCTCAAGCCAATCCTCGAAATCCCTCCCGTGCATCTGGCCTTTTTTCTCGTACAATTCATAAGCCTTAGCGGCAATCTGTTCTTGAAGCGCCTTTTGATTCATGGTTATCTCCTCACGGGCAAAAGAGGGAACTGGTCGAGGCAAGATGCGAGCCTTGCGGACTGCCTGGTCGCCCACGGTCGATTCGGGAAGATAAGGGAGTGGATTCTTCGTCATAGGAGCTCCTTTGATTCATAACCAGGCAAAGCTTACGCCATAGATATAATCATATCTCCTTGAAGAAATACGGTTTTAGCGGTGTTAGTTTCTCCTCGTAGGAATCGGGATAGAGGAACCAGAGGGCGGCCGAGATGCTGCTGATCAGCGAGTTGCCATCCTGGGGTGTAAAACACATGCCGA
>MGRY01000176.1:3325-7689 GCA_001799045.1 Deltaproteobacteria bacterium RIFCSPLOWO2_02_56_12
GATGACTTCCCGGTCCCCCTTCAACGTCAGGGTGCGGGATGGGATGACGGTCTGATTGAGGATGCGTCCGAAAATCCCATGGTCCCGACCGAAGGAGAATACCGCCGCCGACGACTTCTTGTTGGTCAGGGCGATCCTCCCGTTGCTCTTGAGCCGGCGCATCACTTCGTCCATCCCCAACCCCCGGCGCAGCGTCAGGTCGAAATAGATCGTGTGCATGTATTGGGTGTTGAGTTTCAGGGCCGAAGAGAAAATGTCCAGGTCCAAGTCCAGGGTCTTGAACAGGTAGTGCGCGTCCCTGCCCTGATGCGTGCCGAAGCGGGGGTCGTCATGTTTGCCTACCTCCGGCGCCGGAATGAAGTCTCCCTCCTGGCTCAAATCATTGGCCCGGCGCATGCAAACGAACCGTCCCTCTTCGAGGTTATCCTCTTTCTCGGGACCCAGGGCGATGGTGTCGATCAAAACCGCCAGGTTATGGGTGTTGCAGCTCACCACCTGCACGAATTGGTCGCTGTCTTTTTTTAGCGCCTTGTCGTTAATCCCCCGCGCATACATCTTGCCAAAGCCATACTCGCTCCCCTGGGCGATGAATCCCCGGCCATTTCCCGTGTAGCGCTTGTAGTACTTCTCCTTGTTCTCGTTTCCCACCGGGGTACAGTCAATAACCACATTGGCCCGGTCGATCGCCTCCTCGGCCTCATAGTGGGGCTCCATCCCCATTTCCTTGAACTTCTGCCAGCGCTCCTTGTCGACGCAGAGCTTTGCCCCCTTTTGGCCAAGGACGTTGACTTTGGAGCGGTCGGTCAACAGAGGGGTCCGCTTGTGAAAGGTCACCTCGTCGATGCCAAAGGGTTCACGAAAAGTGGAAAGAATGCCGATCAGCGGCTCCCCAATGGTCCCGGTCCCTACTACATGTACAATCTTCTTTGACATAGCTCCGATTTACTCCTCGGATAAACTGGAACGACCTCTCGATGAGTTCGTTCAAACTCCGCCATAGCTATACTATACTTTCCGACCGAGGAAAAGAGAATTTAGGCGCCACATCTTTAACAATGGAAGACTATTGTGATAGAAAAGCCATGGAGCAGGATATGGCACAGGATATCATCCGCGCAGAGTCGTTTTTCGACCGCCGCTTCGGCATCAGCTCGCGGGATCTGGAGAAGGTCCTAGCCAAGGCCTTGGAAAAAAAGGCGGACTACGCCGATCTCTACTTCGAGTACCGGGTCAACGAGGCGATCACTTTAGAAGAGGGGATGGTGAAAAACAGCTCGCGCTCCACGGCAAACGGCGTCGGTGTCCGGGTATTGGCGGAGTCGAAGACCGGTTACGCCTTTACCGATGACATTACCATAGAAAATCTCGCCTTAGCGGCTCATACCGCTCAACACATCGCACAAGATCGGGAATCGCTGACGCCGATTCCCGTGGGCGAAAAGGGGAGTCGTGCGCACGATCTCTATCCGGTGAAGACGCAGGCCACCGAGGTTCCTTTGGAAAAGAAGATTGCGTTGCTTCACGAGATGGACCGTTTCGCCCGCAATATGGACCCGAGGATCAAAAATGTGTTTGTCTCGCTGGCGAGCGAGCACAAGGTCGTGCTGATAGCCTCTTCTCAGGGATGGGTCGTGGGAGATATCCAGCCTCTTACCCGCCTCAATATTACCTGCATTGTCGAACAGGAGGGGAACCGCCAGGTCGGCAGTTACGGCGGTGGCGGGAGGGTAGAGTTCGATTTTTTTACCGGGAAAAAAGATTATGAGCGCTATACCCGCGAGGCGGTGCGGCAGGCGCTTCTCAACCTCGAGGCCGCGGCGGCCCCTGCCGGCATGATGGATGTGGTCCTGGGACCGGGGTGGCCGGGGATTTTGCTCCACGAGGCGATCGGTCATGGCCTGGAGGCTGATTTCAATCGTAAGAAGGTATCTGCCTTTTCAGGCCGGATCGGGCAGAGGGTCGCCTCCGAACTGTGTACGGTCGTGGATGATGGAACGATTCCTTCCCGACGCGGCTCGCTCAATCTGGACGATGAGGGGACCCCTACGCACCGGACGGTCCTGATCGAGAAGGGCATTCTCAAGGGCTACATGCAGGACCGTCTGAATGGCGCGCTCATGAAGGCGACGCTCACGGGCAATGGACGCCGGGAAAGCTACGCCCATATTCCCATGCCCCGGATGACCAACACCTTTATGCTGGCTGGTGAGACAGCGCCGGAAGATATCATTCGCTCGGTAAAAAAGGGGCTCTATGCCGTAGCATTCGGCGGCGGGCAGGTGGATATCACCAACGGGAAGTTTGTTTTCTCTGCCAGTGAGGCCTATCTCATCGAAAACGGGAAGGTAACCCGTCCCGTCAAGGGAGCAACGTTGATCGGCAACGGGCCGGATGTTCTCACGCGGGTCTCCATGGTGGGAAGCGACCTGAAATTGGACGAAGGGATCGGTACCTGCGGTAAGGATGGACAGTCCGTCCCTGTCGGGGTAGGACTTCCGACGATAAAAATCGATGGAATGACGGTCGGGGGAACAGTTTCGTGATGGAGCGATTAGAGCTCAGTCCAGAGCTGGCCCGCGACATCTTGCATCAGGCCAAAGCCAAAGGCGCCTCCCAGGGAGATCTGTTAATGGTGGAGAGCGACTCCTTTTTTGTCACCGTTCGTCTGGGAGAGATCGAAAAGATAAGTCAGGCGCAGGAAAAAAGATTGGGGCTCCGGCTCTTCTTCGGCGCCAGCTCTGCCACGGCCTCGACCTCCGACATTTCCAAGGGCTCCATCGAACGGCTGGTCGATGAGACTTGCGCTATGGCGCGCTCGACAGCGCAGGACGAATACAGCGGCCTGCCGGCGCCGGAGGAGTGCGCGCGCACCTTTTTGGATTTGGATCTCCTGGACGATAGCGGCCGGGCGCTCTCCGTAGAGGAAAGGAGCCGCCTGGCCCTTGAGACTGAAAAGACAGCCCTGGATTATGATCGCCGTATTACCAACTCCGAAGGGGCGGAATTCTCCAACCAGGCCGGTCGCGTGATATATGCCAACAGCCACGGCTTTTCCGGCGAATACCAGGGATCGACCTATGGCCTCTCCGTGGTTCCGGTTGCCGCGCTCGACGGTATGATGCAGCGCGACTATTGGTACTCCTCGCAGCGCAAGTTTTCCCGTCTGGAATCCCCTGAATCGGTAGGCCGCAAAGCCGCAGCGCGCGTGTTAAGAAGGTTGGGGGCGCGGAAAATCAAGACGCGGGAGGTCCCGGTGGTCTTTGAACCTGAAATCGCTGCGACGCTCCTGCGCCATCTCTCCGGAGCCCTCTCGGGTTATTCCCTCTATAAAGGCGCCTCCTTTCTGATCGGCAAGCTCGGGGACAAGATCGCGTCGGAACTGATTACTGTTGTAGATGACGGGACGATTCCTGCCGCCCTTGGATCCAAGCCTTTCGACGGCGAAGGCCTTTCGACCGGGAGAAGAACCGTTGTCGAGAAGGGCGTCCTGCAGAGCTACCTCCTCGACACCTACAGCGGCCGTAAGCTGGGCTACCCCTCGACCGGAAACGCCGCCCGCTCTGTCGGAGAGCCTCCCGGAGTGGCGCCGACAAATTTTTACCTTTCCCCCGGATCCTTTAGTCCCGAGAAGATAATCGCCTCGGTGGAAGAAGGCTTCTATGTCACAGAGCTTATCGGTTTTGGCGTCAACCTGGTGACCGGCGACTATTCGCGCGGGGCGGCAGGTATCTGGATCGAGAAGGGCGAATTGACCTACCCGGTGGAGGAGGTCACGATCGCCGGGAATCTCAAGGAGATACTGTTGAACATAGAGATGGTAGGAAATGACCTCGAGATGAGGGACAGGATCTGCGCACCCACCGTAAAGATCTCGCGCATGACTGTTGCCGGAGATTAAGCGATAGAGGATAGAGGATCGAAAATAGAGAATCGCGATCCTCCATCTTCAATCCTCGATCTTCGATTCCCATTAAAGGACTTTATACCCCGCCTTCAGGACGGCGCGCAGCAAGTCATCCACTTTCGACTGCAGCAGGTCAAATTCAACTACCGCCACGCTCCGCTCCAAGCTGAAATCAACGCTCTGAACCCCCGGAACGGTCTGGAAGGCCTGCCTCAAGGCCGGGAACGCTTCGGAAGTCAGGTCCTGGATCGAAATTATGGCAGTCGACGTTTTCATCTAGCCAACCTTACTTATTTGACAGAACCGGCACTCCGTTGCAACGAGAAAACGCATCTCTGAAGCATACCTGACTGTTAGAATCAGAAAGCTAAAAATTTTCTTGACACCCAATTTGGGACGTGCAATAAGCCCACAGGCTTTTAGATTTGCCGGTTCCACCTAATCCGGCGTCATCGCTGTT
>MGRY01000176.1:7701-8212 GCA_001799045.1 Deltaproteobacteria bacterium RIFCSPLOWO2_02_56_12
TCCGGCGTCATCGCTGTTGGTTATCTCCCGGCCCGGTCGGATTAGGCAATCCGCCCGGGCTTTTTTGTCTTGTAACAGAAGTTCTCGGTGAAGGTACTTCGAGAGAATGGGAGGGGAGAGCTATGAATGTTGTGAAAAGCGCCGTTCTAATAGTGTTGTTTGCGTTGCTCGCTGGATGCTCGTTCTCTGGCCAAATAGGGGTTTCGCACCCAAGGATATGGCGCCAGGATACAATCGCACAGGATGCGACAAGCAGGATTGGCGAGCTTAAGGAGACTCGGGAGGAACTGAATGAGGCTCTCAAAAGGCTTGCTGGCTGGCGGCTTCGGAAGGAGATTATAGACACAAAGCTTAGCGCTTCTGCGAGTCGTCGGACGGTGGCGTCCGGTACACCCCCCAGTACCACTGCGCCCGACCCCAAAGGCGGCACTTCGCAGGAACCACCAAGTATTTCGCTGCAGGATCTAAGTGCCTTGGGGAAAGAAGTTGGAGAGGAAGCCCTTGATCTTCT
>MGRY01000177.1:0-120 GCA_001799045.1 Deltaproteobacteria bacterium RIFCSPLOWO2_02_56_12
AGCTCGGTCGACGCGCTCAAACGCACGCTCCTGCAAGCGAAATCCATCGCGTACTCCGCCAGCGTAAGCGGCCGCTATCTCTCCACCGAGCTGTTTCAGCGCCTCGGGATAGCCGACCAG
>MGRY01000177.1:135-746 GCA_001799045.1 Deltaproteobacteria bacterium RIFCSPLOWO2_02_56_12
CGGAGAGTTGAGGGCGAGCGAGTCGGCGCCGTGGTTGCGCGTGGAGAGGCAGAGATCGGCTTCCAGCAGACCAGCGAGCTACTTCCGGTGCCTGGGATAGATTATGTTGGACCGCTGCCGCCCGAGGTTCAGAAAGTCAGTGTATTCTCGGCCGGAGTCGCCGTAGGTGCCAGGGATTCGGATGCGGCTCACACACTGATCAGATTCCTCGCCTCGCCGGACGCGGCCCACGCCATCACGAAAGGTGGTATGGAGCCAATAGCACCCCGATGAGGCGCTGCTTAACCCGTGGCTGTACATACGAAGAAATTTTAAGGGGAGATCTCTGTGCAAGCGTAATCGCATTTTTCTGCACGCAAACCGGCAATCTCCGGCAAATTAGGTGGGGTCGGAGGGCGTCGCAGCTTACATTAATCCAAGTCGATATCTTTTAGCGGTTTTTTAAGCGGATCTTCTTTGGCCTTCTTGAGCAGTTCCTGGGAGTTCTCTCTAACGAGCAGGCGTACGGCGGAGCTGGTCGGCAACCTGTTCATAGATTTCGCGGCGGTGTCCCACCGCGAAAATCCGCAGAAGCCGTCGCCCCCGATCTATCCCATAGACGATGCGAAAGC
>MGRY01000177.1:905-974 GCA_001799045.1 Deltaproteobacteria bacterium RIFCSPLOWO2_02_56_12
GGAAGACGGCCATTAACGTTTGCGCTTTTTCCCAGGCTGGAGCGGCTCGGAAAAGACCTCCTTAAAGGT
>MGRY01000177.1:1058-5000 GCA_001799045.1 Deltaproteobacteria bacterium RIFCSPLOWO2_02_56_12
TTCTTTCAAGCGCTCGTACTCGGAATAGTTGACCAGGACCGCGGCCGGTTTTCCTTTGCGGGTGACTACCACTTCCTCCTCGCGCTCTTCCACTCCGGTCACAAGCTCAGGCAGACGTGTTTTCACCTCTGAAATAGGCAAGGTCTTCGCCATAAGGGCTTCTCAAGGCGACCAGAATTCTGGTCACCTGGCAATGTACCTTCTAAAGGGGCGGCTGTCAACCACTCATGGAGATATGGACGTTTTGCAAGCTCTTGTATGTCAGTCCAGATCGATATCTTTCATTCGAGTTGGGAACCACCCCCCGAGTTGACATAACAGCGCCTTATCGGATACTCTCCGCTCAAATCATTTTCGGTCGTAACCCCTTTCAATTGAATGGAGATTCCATATGAAGTTTGACGGAAAATTGCTCATCATCGGCTGCGGGGCCGTGGCGCAATGCGCTATACCGCTCGTTCTGAAACTGATAGACATGCCCGCGAAAAATATCACGATCATGGATTTCGTCGACAACCGTTCCCGCGTAAAAGACGCTTTGGATCGTGGCGTAAGTTATGTTTTCGATCGAGTGCTGGAAGAAAATTACCAACAGCTGCTGGCAAAATATGTCGGCCCCGGCGACATGATTATCGACCTCGCCTGGAATATCGAGTGTAACGCCGTCCTCCAGTGGTGCCGCGACAATCAAGTGCTCTACGTCAACACCTCCGTCGAAGAGTGGAATCCTTACAAAGATTCGCAGCGCAACGACCCGACCAAATACACCCTATACACCCGGCACATGGAAATCCGGAAACGGATTGAGACGTGGGGCGATAACAAAGGAACGACGGCGGTTGTCGATCACGGAGCCAATCCAGGCCTCGTATCCCACTTCACGAAACATGCCCTGCTTGGAATTGCCGAGGAAATTTTAAAAGAAAAGCCGGGCGACCCACGGCGACCGCGATTTGAAATAGCTCTCGCAGACAAAAATTTCGCAAAACTGGCTCAGCTTTCGGGCGTCAAAGTCATCCATATCAGCGAACGGGATACGCAGATTACCGATCGGCCCAAGCGGGTGAATGAATTCGTCAACACGTGGAGCATCGAAGGATTTTTTGAGGAAGGCGTGGCGCCCGCCGAATTAGGCTGGGGGACGCACGAACGTTACGTCCCCGAGAATGCCTTTTTCCACAAGACGGGGCCGAAGAACCAAATTTGTCTATCCACGCTCGGGATGAAGACGTGGGTCCGCTCCTGGGTGCCCTGCGGTGAAATTACCGGCATGGTCATCCGGCACGGCGAGGCCTTCAGCATTTCCGATCGTCTGACGGTGTGGGAAAACGGGAAAGCCGTGTACCGCCCTACCGTCCACTACGCGTACTGCCCGGCGGACGTTGCCATCAATTCGCTGCACGAGTTGGAAATGCGCCAGTTCAAACTGCAGGAAGAACAGCGGATCATGAGCGATGAAATTATCGATGGCGAGGATCAGCTGGGGGTCCTGTTGATGGGACATGACTTTAAATCTTGGTGGTGCGGCAGTCTTTTGAGCATACACGATGCGCGCAAGCACGTCCCCCACCAGCAGGCGACAACGCTTCAAGTTGCCATCTCCGTTGTTGCGGCAGCGATCTGGATGATCCATAATCCGAAAAGCGGGGTTTGTCTGCCGGATGACATCAATCACGAAGAAATTTTAAAAATCAGCGTCCCATACATCAGCCCGTTCATTTCTGAACCGGTAGACTGGACGCCGCTTAAAAATTTGAATACCCAGTTCACCAAATTCGATATCCCCCGTCCCCCTGAGGAAGATGTCTGGCAGTTCACTACATTTCTAGTTGATCATGCGGAGAGAAAACGTGCCTATAGCAACTCCCAAGCCGCTCGCCGGTCCGAAGCTGTCAAAATCTAAACCGGACTTAAGCGGAGTCGAAAATCTGATTCGTGCGATGGTGAAGAAACATCGCACTCCGTTCATGATGATTCGGCGCAGTGTTCTTGAAAAACAATTCCAGCGCTTGCGCAAATGCCTGCCCGAAGTTATGCCGTACTACGCCATCAAGGCGAACCCGAACCCCAAGATTATCAAGGCATTCGTCAAACTGGGCGCCGGTTTCGACGTCGCCAGCGGCTGGGAAATGAAGCATGTTCTCTCTCTCGGGGCCTCCCCCGATAGGGTGATCTTCGCCAACACCATCAAGTCGACCGAGGACATCATCTCGGCCCGCCGCCGCCGGGTGCGGATGATGACTTTCGATAACGAGCCGGAGCTTTACAAGATTTCAGAACATTATCCGGGAGCGCAGGTCCTTCTTCGGATCAAAGTGGGCAATGAAGGAAGCGTGGTCAATCTCTCGCTCAAGTTCGGAGCCGATCCGGAAAACGCATATTTCATTTTGCGCAAGGCGCGGTCGCTCGGGCTGGTCCCGATGGGTCTCAGTTTTCACGTCGGATCGCAATCCAAGAACGTTGAAAATTATCTTCAGGCGCTCGAAATTTCCGCGAATATTATCAACGAGGCCAAAGAGCATGATGTGCCTCTCAAGATTATGGACATCGGCGGCGGATTTCCCATCCAGCATTTCGACAACGAAATCGGAGTTAATTTCGAACGCATGGCATTCCAGATCCGGAAGCAGATTCGCCAGCTCTTCGACAAGAAAGTTCAGTTCATTGCCGAGCCGGGCCGGTTCCTGGTGGGGCCCGCCGGCATTTTGGTGACGCAGGTGATCGGGAGAACGTTCCGTAACAACAAAAATTATTACTACCTCAATGACGGGATTTACGGGGATTTTTCAGGAATGGTTTTTGATCACTGCAAGTATGAATTCAAAACGCTCCGCCGCGGACAAACATTCTTGAGCGCGCTGGCCGGACCGACCTGCGACTCGTTCGATACGCTCTCGCTGGATGTGGAAATTCCGGAGCTTTACGTCAACGACGTGGTCTACGTGAAAAACATTGGCGCCTACTCCTCCGCCAGCGCCGTCGCCAACTTCAACGGCTTTGCTCCCGCCAAGATCGTGCTGGTTTAACGCTTGCTCGCGTTTTCCGGACGGGAAACGCGATCCTCCTTCAACACTTTGGCCTCTGGAAAGAGTCGCATGCCCCACCGGAGAGAGCTTTAGAAAAAAAGAGATCCCTTTAGTCCAGATCGATGTCTTTTAGCGGTTTTGTCAGCGGCTCTTCTTTGGCTTTTTTAAGCAGCTCCTGAAATTTTCTCTCTAAGACCTTTCCCTTGTTCTTTTCCGCCTCAGCGAGCTGTTGATATTTCTCGTCGCGCCGGCTTGCCTCTTCTTTTACGATCTTGGGCACGTCTTCCATCTTTGCGGCGACCTGAGGCTTTTGAGGCAGCTTGTGGTCCAGGACTGCAGGCAGCGAGGGGTCGATGGTCAGCATTGCCCCGCAGCAAGGGCAGGCAACCTGAATCGTCGAGGAGTTTTTTTCTGACATTGGAACCCCCTATTTGCCGGTGCAACCTGCTCCCTTGGCAACCATCACCAGAAAGTTTTGAGTTGTGAGTGTTGAGTTTTAAGTTTTTAACTCAAAATTCAAAACTAAAAACTCATAATTGAGGCTAGGCGACCTAGCCTCTCAATTCTATCTGTTCTCCATCCGGGCCGCGAAAAACGACCCGGCGCCAGCCTTTCTCCCTGGGCTCCCTTGCGGCGGTATCATGAGGCGCCCTTACCATCTCCACCCCTTTTTTCTGCAGTTCGCCCACGGCCTGATCGAGATTCTCCGCTTCCAGGCAGAAATGAAAGCCGGTCATCGATCCATCGGATCTATGGGTAAGCTCCAAAACCGTATCTCCCAATTTAAGATAAGCAATCTGTTGCCCGCTCCCGCCGGTTGCCGCGTGCTGAAAATATTTCTTGAAGCCGAAATGTTTCTCATAAAAACTGACGGAGCGTTCAAGATCGCTCACATGGAGCGCCACATGGTCGATTC
>MGRY01000178.1 GCA_001799045.1 Deltaproteobacteria bacterium RIFCSPLOWO2_02_56_12
TCCACCTCATTGCGGATAAACGAGACAAGGATCTGACGGAGCAATGTGACGTTGGTCGGGATTTGCACCATCATCTTTTTTTCCTGCCTTTTGCCTGTTTCAGCCCTAGGCTGATCCGCCTCTGGCGGAGCCTTTCCTTGCCTTTTTTCCCTCGAACCCTTGAACCCTTGAACTTTTGAACTTTTGAACTTTTGAACCCCTGATCTTTTCTTGTTTGGAATGGCCGTTCCCGAATGCGCATCAACTCATTGATGGTAAGATCCAGATCTTCGTCTCTGAGAAGCGGCGCCATGGTTCTCTTACGGCGGACGACCTCCAGATTCACCTCGCCGATGACGAAATCCTCGTCGTAGTATTTTGCCTTGGCGATCCTCCGGCCGGCAGGATCCAGGAGCTCGGAGCCGCCCCAAAACCCCACCCCATCCTCGAAACCCACCCGGTTTCCATAAATCACAAAGAGGCTGAATGTCTCGGCGTAGGCGCGGTTAATCAATTCCCAGTAGCGCGCATTATCATCCTGGACTTGCTGATCCGTAATGCCCCGAAGAGGGCTGGCGGAGGGGCACAAGATCGCCGCTGCCCCATCCAGGGCGGCCAGGTATACGGTGGATGGGTGCCAGAGATCCTCACAAATGAGAACAGCGATACGGCCGAACTTCGAGTCGAACGCGCGCACCCGATCTCCCCGGGCAAAATAACGCTGCTCATCAAACATCCCGTAGGTCGGCAGATAGACCTTGCGATGGACATGGCGGATCTCCCCGTCTTCAAAATAGACGGCGGCGTTATAAAATCGGTAGTCCGAACTCTCCTCTACCAGCCCGGCGACGAAACTGACCTCTCGACTGAGCTTTTTTAACTCCTTGATCTCGGGAGCGGAGAGTTTCAACGCGACGTTGGGGACCATATCGCGCAGAAAATAGCCTGTGAGACTCAACTCCGGAAAAAGTAAAAGATCGGCCTTTTCCTTGACTCCCCGGTGGATCTTCTCCTCATAAAGGGCCAGGTTCGACTGGAGATCCCCCAGTCTAGGATTGATTTGAGCGATAGCGACTTTGAATGTCACGGCATCCCTCCGTAGGAAACAAGTAACACAGAGAGGGAAGAACTTGCAATTTCTCTTTTTTGGCGGATATTAGGGAATAGGATTCTAAGTCTTTATGGCAGAAAAAGTTCTCATCTTCGGTCAAGATCTCTGACCCTATACCTCGGGGGCCCGTGCGGAATACTCCCGGCGTAAGATCCCCTTCGACTACATCAATGTCCTGAAAGACGAAGCAGGCCTCAAGCGCATGTTGGAATATTCCCACAACCGGCGCCAGATCCCTGTCATTGTCGAAGGCGGAAAGATAACGATCGGCTTCGGAGGCACCTGAGAGGTCTAGGGCCGGCGGCGCCGGCCTCAAAAGCTGAGGATTGAGGATTGAGAATTGAGGATCGCGATCTTCTATCCTCTATCTTCTATCCTCAAGTCTTGTCATTCCCTCTACGCTCTCTTGAGCGTGAGATGGGCGATCTGAGGCGGGCAGTTGATGCGGATCGGCAGGCCCGTGATCCCGATACCGCGACCGACAAAGAGCACTGCATCGCCTGTTCCCGGCCCAGAGGCGCTTAAACGGCGGCGCGGCAGATGGAACAGACCCTCTGCATAAGGAGTAATGAGACGGGCGATGGAGAGGCTGTCCGGCTCAGGGGCGAGCTTTATTTGGCCGCCATGGTAGTGGCCCGAGAGAACAACGCCGAGCCCTTTCCTAGCGGCCTCTGGAAAGACCTCCGGGCGGTGCGAGAGTAACACCCGTACCTCCCCAGGATTTCTCCGGGCGATATCAAGGGCGCGGGAAAGATTGGGCCTTCCCCACCTAAGATCATCGATACCGAGGATATTGAGCGTCGTGTTTCCGATCTCGAGAGAGGCCGCATCGTTGCGCAGGACGCGAACTCCGTTCTGGTTGAAGAGTCGTGTAAGTTCCCCATCCGCCCGGGCATAAACATCATGATTTCCCATGCAGGCAAAAATCCCGTAACGCGCCTGCAATCCCGCAAGGGTGTTCACGCAGGGAGCAATCTCATCCTGGCTGGTCGAGACAAAGTCGCCCGTGAGCGCGATGACATCGGGCTTGAGACGGTTGACGGCCTCCACATAGGCGGCAAGCTCCTCCGCCGGCATGAAAGGGCCGAGGTGTATATCGGTAAGGTGAACAATGGAAAATTGCGAGAGGGCTGAGGAGAGGCCATTTAAGGGCAGATCAAAGTGGTCTATTTGGAAGCGGTGCCGGCCCAGAAAAACGCCATAACCGGAGATGAGAAAGGGGGCGGCCGCAATCACGCCGGCGCTTTTTTTCAAAAAGTCGCGTCGCTGAAAATCGGGCGTTGCAGCAGGACGTGGGGCAAAAGAGGGCGCAAGCCGGCAAAAGAAATCATAACCGAGGAGGATAAGAGTAGAGCCGGTAGAGCCAAACCCCCACACGGCGAAGATAGCAAAGAGACCCCGGACAAACCAAGGATCGGGCGCGGGGAAACGGTAACCGTGGAGAAATCTCCAGGCGAGCGGAAAAAGCATGAGGAGGAAGAAAGTTGAGAGCGCAAAGCAGAGCACTCTTCGCGATTTTCGAGCCTGGATCCTGTTATGAAGGTACCCGTGGATGCGGAAAAAGAGATATAACTGGAGCGCCAAATAAAAAGCCAAAAAAAGAAACAGGACGAAAAGGGCTCTCGGAAAATCCATACAGAGATAGTAATATAGCGGAGAGAGGAAAGGGACACAACCCTGAGAAGGTAAAGTGACAAAAAAACCGTTAGAAGAAATAGTCGCGGACAAGATCCAGGCCCTTTTTGGCAACCACACCCGCCTTCTTTCCTTGAGCCCCCTTGCCGGTGATGCCTCGAGCCGGCGTTATTACCGGGCCTTATTGGACGGTCCCCGCGCCCCGCGATCGGCCATCATCATGGAACTTCAGGGGAGCAGCCTGCCGCTCTCCTCCGAGGAATTGGCTATTTTTCACGAACCGCCCAAGGAGCTGCCCTTCTTGAACCTCCATCGTTTTCTCAACCGACTCGGGGTGCGTATCCCGGCGCTTTACGGCCATTGGGTCGAAGAGGGGATTCTCCTGTTGGAGGATTTGGGGGACCGTTGTCTCTGGGACTTTGTCCAGAGTCTTTCGCCCGCCGAAATCATCCGCTGGTACGAGAAAGCTATCGATCAGCTTCTGCTGATCCAGGTTGCCGGGACAAGGGCGAAAGATGACTCCTGCGTTGCCTTTAAGCAGCGCTTCGATTTCCGCCTTTACATGTGGGAGTTCGACCATTTTCTTGAGTACGGCTTGGAAAAGAGGCCGGGCGGCAAAATCAGCTCAGCGGAAAGAGAGCTATTGGCGCGGAGCTTTGAGGATATCTCCCGCCGGCTGGAGAGCCAGCCTCCCTGTCTCAACCACAGGGACTATCACAGTTGGAACCTGATGGTTTTGAACGGCGAGGTGGCCGTCATCGACTTTCAGGATGCCCTGCTGGCGCCCCCCCAATATGACCTGGCCTCCCTCCTGAATGACCGCGAAACCGATCGCATCATCCGGCCGGACATGGAAGATCGCCTGATCCGCTATTACTTGCAAAGGCGGGATGAAGCGGGAGAGAAAAGAGTTCACCGGGATGATTTTCTCGATATCTATATCCTCTCTGCCGTGCAGAGAGACCTTAAGGTCGTTGGGCGCTTTCACTACCTCGATTTAATCAAAGGAAAGCCGGGCTACAAAAAATACCTCCCGCCAACGCTTAAGCGCCTCAAACGCAACCTGTTAAGAGCACCCCATCTGGAGAAACTCGTGCCGATTCTTGCATCCCACTTTGAGGAGATGAGATGAGGAGTACAGGGACCCCCCTGCCCTCTTGGCTTCAGCGTCTCGTCGGCTGGAGTCCCGTTCGAGGACGCGCCTCTCGCGCCGAAAGCAATAGACCTGTGGTTAATCCGAACCTTCACGACTGGTGCTTTCGGCTTGATCGGCACGCCCCCTCACTCATGCAGGCGGACCGCCGGAGGTGGATCGAAAGATCGATGCACCGGACGTGGAGGTTCAAGCGTATCTTCGGCGCTGCGTACCACCGCAACTATTGCATCGATCTTGAGAGACGCCTCCGGCGGAAAGCTCATTGGAGCCGATGTTCGCTTACGAGGACAGGGAGGTCCCTTCGGAGGGGAGAGACCGAGGGGAGCGCGAGTGAGGCTGCGGACCAGCCCTTCGGGATTTCAAATGGCAAATTTCAAATCTCAAATCTGAGATGTGAGATCTGCAATCTGAGATTCCGAGCGGAGCGAGGACGGCCCATCGGCCGCAGCCGAAGGCGCGTTCCCCGAGGAAGCCCTGAAGCCCTCAATGTGAGGTGTATTCGATGAAAGCAATGATTTTTGCCGCTGGTCATGGAGAACGGCTCCGCCCCATGACCGAGAGGCTTCCCAAGGCGCTGGTTCCCGTCGGGGGACGGCCCATGATCGAATACTCTCTCCTCCTCCTCAGGCACTACGGCATCACAGAGATCATCATCAACGTGCATTATCTGGGAGCGAAGATCCGGGAGCATCTGCTGGACGGGAAAAAGCTGGGGCTAAAAATCACCTATTCCGAAGAGAAAGAACTGCTCGACACCGGCGGCGGGCTTTTACAGGCCAGACCCTTTTTGGCGGATGGCACCTTCGTTGTTATCAACAGCGACGTGATCATTGACTTTCCCCTGACAGAGCTAATCGAGCAGCATCAAGAGCGCGGCGGCATAGCAACCCTCGTCCTGCGGCCCGATCCCCAGGCCGACCTCTATGGCGCGATCGAGACCTCGGCCGATCTAAGGATCCGGAGGTTCCTCGGTCACAAAGCGCCGCAGAGCGAATCGGCCGGAAGTTTCACAAAATACATGTTCACCGGAGTCCAGCTCCTGGAGCCAAAGATCTTCGATTATATGGGGACAGAGTCGCGGTCAGATCCTGCCAAATTCAGCATCACCAAAGTCACCTATCCGAGAATGCTAACTCGGGGGGAAAAGCTTTATGGCTTTCCCTTTCATGCATACTGGCAAGATCTGGGGACTCCGGAAAGAATCCAAGAAGCAGAAAAAAAACTAGCAGACGGAAAGGCAAGGCTGCGCTATCTGTCTTCGTAAACCTCCTCCCGGCCTGCCATAGGCCATTCAACCCAAAAGAAATTTCACAAACCAGTTGCTGGCAAAGAAAACCGCAAAGCCCAGAAACACCAGGAGGGTAATCCAGCGGGACTTCCCGGCCTCGGAGAGGGGAACAAGCAGCGTAGCTCCCAGATAAATGAATGTGCCCGCGGCCAAGGCTAGAAGAGCATCTGTAAGAAAAGAGCTGATCTTTCCGATCCAAAACGGCAGGGCGATACCCACTATCGTAATAAGACCCAGGCTCACCCCGGCCATTAGAGCCGCCCTACGGCTCCAGCCGGCGCCCCGCATGATGGCAGCTATGACAAAGCCGGCAGGCACCTCGTGGAGAATCACCGCGAGGGAAACCACGATACCCAACCTGGTGTCAGTGACCATCGCCGCCCCCATGGCGAGGCCGTCTATGAAGTCATGGGTATTGAAGGCAACGAAAGAAGCTAGCCCTGTGGCCGATTGAATAACGGCAGGATCGTCTTCATCGGGGAGATGGTGCAGGTGAACGTTGAGAAACTGCTCCATCAGAAAGACCAGGAGGTAACCCAGGGCAACGAAAGCAGGCATCGACGCCCCCCTACTCAGGCTTTCCGGGACCATTTCCAACAGGGCAGCGGCCAGAACGAACCCCCCGCTAAAGCCGAGGGCTGCCGCCGTGAACCTGCGCGACGGCCGGTACTGCAATATAGCCAGGTAGCTACCCAGTATATTGGCCAAGGCCGTCACCAGCCCCAGGATGAGCGCAATCTCAAATATATCCAGCTTCACGAAATCTAGAGCGGAACCTTGCTTCGACAAGCTCAGCACGGTGAGCGGGGTCGAACCGTCTCGCGCACCAGGGAAACGGTATTCACCACGTTCAACTTCTTAAACAGGAATTCAAAGCGCTCTTCGAGCTTCCTGCCGATCTCCTTGCGAAACTCCTCGGGCAGGCGCCAAAATTTTTCCTTGAGCGGGCCGAATCCTTTCTTGCGTGTTTTGTAAATGAACTGCTCGTCCGTCTCGCCCTCTTTTTTCTCCGCCGCACACTCCTTGCGCAGGTAGTCGTAAATCTCCTGCTTCACCTTCTCGGGAAAGGCGGGGTCATCATAGAGCATGTTCTGAAACCCCGTCGCCAGGTGAATCTCGGCGCATTCCTGACGCGGAAAGTGATCGAAGGCCTCTTCGGGAAGAGTGGAGGCGCCGTGTTGTACGGCTCCGGCCATGCCGTATTTCCCGCGCGCCACCTGGGAGAGCTTGCCCAGGGTATCAAAATCGAGCTTGACGCGAGCGATCGTGCCGTCCGGCAGGGGCACACCGCCATGGGTCGTGCCGGTCTGAATGCTGATTTTGCTAATCCCTTTAAAATCCTTACCCCTTTTGTCCAACTCCTCACGGAATCCCCCCATAAAGGCCTCCAGCTCCTCCACGGTGCTGTTTTTTCCCCCAACCTCGCCGATCTCCCCACCCACAGAGATAGAGACCCCCCTGGGCTCAAGAGGACGCAGGAAGGCCGTCAATTCCGCGGCTACCTCGCAGTTATCCTGCTGCTGGGCCCGGACCGTGGGTTTGCTCAAGTCCACCAGGGTTGAGCTGTCGATATCGATGTTGAAGAACTCCGCCTCAATCGCCTCTTTGATCAGCTCCTTAAGCGCCTGGACTTCAGCCTGGCGGTTCTTCGCGAAATTTTTCGCGCTGGCCTGGAAATGATCTCCTTGAATGAAAAGGGGACCGGTGAATCCCTCCTTGATCGCTGCCGCGATAACAACGTGGGCATACTCCGACGGCCTCTGAGCGGTATAGCCGATCTCGGAGCGGGCGATTTCAAAGATCACGGCGCCCACCTGGTTCAGCAGCGCGGCCCGAAAAACAGCGCGTGCCATGTCGTAGGTCAACCCCCGGATGTTGATCGCCGGCACCGTAAACCCTTTACACTCCCCGCGACCCATAGCCTCATAGAGAGGTAAAATGGAGGCGGGCTGAATGGCCAGCGCCCTGGCGCTCTGCCGCACGATATTTCGGGCGGCCTGCTTGATCTCGGGGTTTTCATGAAAGACCCCGTTAAAAACCAGCCGGTCGATCGCCTGTCCGCGGAGCAGATCTTTATTGGCAACACGCACTTTCCCGTCTATTTCGACGATATCCTGAAGGCTCTTCTTGAGCTCATCCATGCTCTGATACCTCATGTCCAACCTCCTTTCCTAAAAGAACGGTTTTCTCGCTCTAAACTACATAGCCCAAAACGGCCCTGCGAAGCAAGAAAGCCTAAATTATTAAACAAGCATTAAGGCATGAGGAAGATTAAGAATTCTATTGCCTGTTGCCTTCCGCCTGTTGCCTGTGTGACTTCAAAATCCGCAGCGCTTCCTGGTAATGCTGGACCGCCTCTTCCCTCTTGCCCTGCTGGGCAAGGGCCCGGGCCAAACTCTCATGAGCTGCGGCAAATTCTGGCTGAATGCGCAGGGCCTGGCG